>CAYYJF010000001.1:0-32748 GCA_964472175.1 uncultured Bacteroidales bacterium
CCGCTTTGTTGGTCTTACATGATTGGTCTTGTGCCGTTTCACTTGAAAACGAAGAGATTGACAAAGAAAGAGGGGTCATCAGGGAAGAATGGAGAACTGGTCAAACTGCCGAAAGAAGGGTTATGCAGGCAAGAAATGAAGTCATGATGGCGGGATCGAAGTATGCTAAAAGAACCGTCATTGGCGACACCTCCGTCATCAATAATTTTAAATACTCAGATCTTAAAGCCTATTACAAAAAATGGTATAGACCAGACCTACAGGCGATTCTCGTTGTTGGAGATGTTGACGTCGATCAAATTGAGAAAAAAATCATTGCCTTGTTTTCGGACATTCCACTTTCAGAAAACAGGGCTGAGCGTATCTGGTTCGAAGTACCCGACAATAAAAAGCCCATCGTTGGTGTTTTCACCGATCCTGAAATGCCTTCGTATCAAATGCTGGCATTTTGGAAGCGATCTGTTATTCCTGACAGCATCAAATTATCGACCAAAGGGTATATTCTAAGCCTCATCAATAGATTGATCACCAATATGTCTATGGAAAGATTTTCCGATATAACTCAAGAGACCAATACACCTTTTATTTCCGCTGCTTCAGCAGTCACAGGTTTGGCCAGAACGGCAGATGCCTATATGTTTCAATGTGCTCCTGTACAAGGAAAAGAAGATGAAGCTCGAATCAGGATGTTGAAAGAAATTGAAACCATACGAAGATATGGTTTTACGGAGTCCGAATTGCAAAGGGCCAAAACGAATTTTCTTAGCCAGATGGACAAAACATTCAAAGAAAAAAATCAACAACAAAACAGCAGTTTAATAAACGAATATATTCGGCACTTTACGGAAGCTGAACCGATTCCCGGTATCGCCTGGGAATACGACTTGACGCGTGCCATTTTACCCACCATCCAGCTCTCAAGCGTCAACAGTTTGGTTTCCACTTATTTACCAGATGAGAATATGGTGTTTACCATTGCAGGGCCCAGGGCGCATTCATTAACTTATCCTTCAAATGAAGACTTACTCAAAGAAATTGAAGCCATAAAAACGGCTGAAATCAAGCCCTATAAGGACAGTGAACAAAACAAGCCACTCATTGATTCCCTACCTCAAAGCGGGCAAATCAAAAAGAAAAAATTCAACAAAACATTTGGCACACAGGAATGGATGCTTTCAAATGGCATCAAAATTGTCATTAAACCCACCAAGTTTAAGGATGATGAAATACGCATGGCTGCATGGAGTGAAGGTGGTACAAGTTTGTATCCGACAAACGAACAGATGTCCGCATCCATTGCTACGGATTTGATTTCATACAGTGGTCTTGGCGCTTTCAAGGCCACCGAACTCCAAAAACTGCTCACCGGCAAATTGGTTTCAGTCTCGTTGGGCATAGGCACATACGATGAAAAAATCAACGGAACGTCTGCTGTTAAAGACATTGAAACCATGCTTCAATTGACGCATTTATATTTTACAAACATTAGAAAAGATGAAAATGCCTATCAATTGATGATGGATCAAATCTGGACTTATTTGGTCAACACGGATAACAACCCACAAAAAGCGTATTCGGATTCAGTCAGTTTAATCACCTACGGTTACCATCCAAATGTGCTCGTTCTAAATAAGGAATCGATTCGAAAGATTGATATGGAAACGGCATACAGAATCTATAAAGAAAGGTTTCAAAATCCGGCTGATTTCACTTTTGTTTTTGTTGGGAACATGGATGTAAACACTTTTGCTCCTCTGATCGAAAAATATTTGGGTAGCTTGAAAACCAACAAAACGAAAGAAAAATGGATGGATCAGGACATTCGCATACAACCCGGATTCATTAAAAAAGATATTGTAAAAGAACTTCAGGTGAAAAAAACCACGAACAACATTCGTTATTCCATGATTTTGCCATACAACATGAAGAGTATCGTGCAATTAAATACCCTTTCTGAAATCCTGAAGCTCAGATATACAGAAACACTAAGGGAAAAAGAAGGGGCAACTTATGGTGTCTCTGTAAGCGCATCCCTGACGAAACGTCCCATTGAGCAAGGATCCATTTCCATTCGATTTGATACGGATCCTGAATTATCGGCCAAAACACTCAAGATGATTGGTGACGAGATCGATTCCATCGCAAAATCCGGCCCGACCTTGACCGACCTGAGCAAGGTTAAGTTAAACACCATCAAACAATTGAAAGAGAATGAAGCAGAAAATGGCTGGTGGTTAAGTATCATTACTCACTTTCAGCGAGATCAAATCAATTATTTAAAAGATTATCAAAAAGAAGTGGAACAATTGGATGTTCAATCCATTCAGAACTTAGCCAAAGAATTGATCAAACAAGGAAATTGCATTCAAATATTATTGCAACCCGGCGAAAAAAATAATTAAAGAAAAAAAGTTAGAGGGGATTTTTATTGGGATAATCTATCGTATAATGAAGTCCCCTGCTTTCTTTGCGTTCCTGAGCTTGCTTGATGACAAGATAGCCCGTATTGATGATGTTTCTCAATTCGCAAATTTCTTTCATCACAACCGATCTTACAAACAAACGTTCCGTTTCTTTGTATAAAATATCCAACCTGTCCATGGCCCTTTTTAGTCGGAGATTTGAACGTACGATGCCAACGTAAGTGGACATGATTTGCCCGACTTCTTTTGCACTTTGTGTAATCAAAACCATTTCTTCAGGCAAACGTGTCCCTTCATCATTCCATAATGGAATTCTATCTTCAAAATCCAGAGCGCCCAGTAAAGTTAAAGAGTGCTTTGCAGCGGCTTCTGCATAAACGATGGCCTCAAGCAAAGAATTGGATGCCAAACGATTTGCACCATGTAAACCTGTGCAGGCGCACTCTCCTGCTGCATACAAACGACCAATCGATGTTCTTGCATCCATATCAACAGTGATCCCACCACACAGATAATGTGCAGCGGGAGCCACAGGAATAAAATCCTTGGTTATGTCAATCCCCAAAGAAAGACATTTCTCATAAATCATGGGGAACTCAGTTTTTGTCTTTTCAGAATCGGCATGTGTGACATCCAAGTAGACAAAATCATCACCCCTCGATTTCATTTCATTGTCAATGGCCCTGGCAACGATGTCACGTGGTGCAAGTGACCCACGTTTGTCATATTTTTGCATAAACTCTTCACCTGATTGTGTCTTCAATACGGCACCATATCCACGCATGGCTTCGGTGATTAAAAAGGATGGCCTTTCACTTGGATGATACAATGCCGTTGGGTGAAATTGAACAAATTCCATTCCCGAAACAGTTCCTTTGGCCCTGTACACCATGGCAATACCATCGCCTGTGGCAATTAGTGGATTGGTGGTAGTTTGATAAATATTTCCAATTCCGCCTGTTGCCATCAAAGTGATTTTAGACAAAAAAGTATGAATCTTTTTGGTTTTCAAATCCAAAATATAGGCACCGTAACATTCGATATTGCTGGAATGCCTCGTTACATTTTGACCCAAATGATGTTGGGTAAGTATTTCTATGGAAAAATGGTGATCAAAGACATCAATATTGGGATGGTTTTTTACCCGCCTGATCAAACTCTTCTGAATTTCAGCACCCGTAGAATCTTTGTGGTGCAAAATCCGGAATTCTGAATGCCCACCTTCCCGATGCAGGTCAAATTTTCCTTCATCGTCTTTATCAAAATCAACCCCCCAACGAACGAGTTGATCAATTTCTTCAGGGGCTTCATGCACGACTTTTCTAACTACATCCTGATTGCAAATGCCGTCTCCGGCAATCAACGTATCGCTGATGTGTTTCTCAAATTGGTCGTTTGCCAATGTCACTGAGGCAATTCCTCCCTGCGCATAAAACGTATTGGCTTCTTCCAGACCAGTTTTGCAACAAATGGCTACACGCGCTTTATCGGCAACTTTTAATGCGAAACTCATTCCGGCCAAACCGGATCCAATTACCAAATAATCATATTTTTTAATCATAGAGCTTCTTCTTAATCGTTTATGGACTTTCTTAACTGCAATAAAGTAGCGAATGCAAAATTAGGTTTTTTTTGATTATTCAAATGCTTACCTTTGCGGCAAAATAGTTTCCTGTAATCATTTTGAATATAAATGGAATACAACTTCAAGGCCATTGAGAATAAATGGCAGGCCATTTGGAAGACCAAACAAACGTACAAAGTAACTGAAGATCAAAGCAAACCAAAATATTATGTGTTGGATATGTTCCCGTACCCTTCAGGTGCAGGATTGCATGTCGGACACCCACTTGGTTACATTGCCTCTGACATTTACTCCAGATACAAACGTTTGAAAGGATTCAATGTCCTGCATCCGATGGGCTATGATGCATATGGTCTGCCAGCTGAGCAATATGCCATTCAAACCGGTCAACATCCTGCCACAACGACAACCATCAATATTGCCAGATATAGGGAGCAACTAGATAAGATTGGTTTCAGCTTTGACTGGAGCAGAGAGCTTCGTACCTGCGACCCTGAATTTTACAAATGGACGCAGTGGGCTTTTATTCAAATGTACCATTCTTTTTTTGACAAAAATGAGAATAAAGCACTGCCAATCAAAACTTTAATAGAACACTTACAACAATACGGTACACAAAACCTGCACGCTTCAGGTTCTGAATGCCTCGACTTCACAGCGGCAGAATGGAATGCCAGCAGCGAAGAAGAAAAACAACGCACCCTGATGAATTACAGGTTGGCTTACCTGGGCGACTCCATGGTGAATTGGTGCCCGAAACTGGGAACCGTTCTTGCCAATGATGAGGTGAGTGAAGGATGCTCTATCAGAGGAGGATATCCGGTTGTTCAAAAAGTAATGAAACAGTGGTGCTTGAGAATTTCCGCCTATGCACAGCGCTTATTGGATGGATTAAATACCATAGATTGGTCAGAATCCATCAAAGAAACACAAAAAAATTGGATTGGTCGAAGCGAAGGCGCAGAGTTGACCTTTAAAGTCCAAAATTCCAGCCTTGACTTTAAAGTGTTTACAACAAGGGCAGATACCGTTTTCGGGGTGACATTTATGGTATTGGCTCCAGAGAGCGAATTGGTAAATTTGGTCACCATTGACACGCAGAAAGAAATTGTTAGAAACTATCTGTCAGACACAAAAAAAAGAACAGAACGGGAACGCATTTCCGATAAAAAAGTGACCGGAGTTTTCACAGGTTCCTACGCCATCAACCCATTCACGAATGAACCCATTCCTATTTGGATCAGCGATTATGTGATTGCCGGTTACGGAACAGGTGCCATCATGGCCGTTCCTGCACACGACTCTAGAGACTACGCTTTTGCCAAACACTTCAATTTACCCATCATTCCATTGATAGAAGGAGCCGATGTGAGCAAGGAAAGTTATGATGCCAAGGATGGTATCATGATGAATTCAGGCTTTTTGAACGGTTTGAAGGTGAAAGATGCCATCGCAAAAACGAAAACATACATCCAGGATAATAAACTTGGCAGCATCAAAATCAACTACAGACTCAGAGATGCCATATTCAGCCGACAACGCTATTGGGGTGAACCATTTCCGGTCTACTATAAAGACGGAATGCCTCAAATGTTGGACGTATCTGAATTGCCCTTATTGCTGCCTGAAATCGATAGCTATTTGCCAACAGAATCGGGTGAGCCACCGCTTGGTAGAGCAGATAATTGGAAAACAGCACAAGGCTATCCTTTGGAATTGAATACCATGCCCGGATTTGCCGGCTCGTCCGCATATTACCTCAGGTACATGGATCCCAGAAATCAGGACGCTTTGGTTGGAAAAGAAGCCAATGCTTATTGGGAGCAAGTCGATTTGTATGTTGGTGGAACCGAACATGCCACCGGGCATTTGATTTACAGCCGCTTCTGGAACAAATTTTTATTTGATTTGGGCTATGTTTGTAAAGACGAGCCTTTCAAAAAGCTGGTCAACCAGGGCATGATTCAAGGTCGTTCGAATTTCGTATATCGCATCAAAGATACCAACACCTTTGTTTCCTATCATTTGAAAAATCAATACGATACAACCGAATTGCATGTAGATGTAAACATTGTTGATAATGATATCCTTGATATGGAGCGATTCAAGCAATGGAGTCCGGAATATGCTTCTGCCGAATTTATTCTTGAAGACGGAAAATACATCTGCGGCTGGGCTGTAGAAAAAATGTCAAAATCCATGTACAATGTCGTCAACCCCGATGACATTGTTGAAAAATTTGGAGCTGACACCCTGCGTTTGTACGAGATGTTCTTAGGACCTGTTGAACAATCAAAACCCTGGGATACCAACGGCATAGACGGCGTACATCGGTTTATCAAAAAATTATGGGGCTTGTGTTCTGATGAAGAAGGATTCCGTTTCAGCAATGAGACCCCTTCGCCAGAGGAACTAAAAGCCTTACATAAATTGATTAAAAAGATCAGTTGGGATATTGAAAATTTTTCATTCAATACATCCATCAGTGCGTTTATGATTTGTGTAAATGACTTATTGGCACTCCGCAGCAATAAAAAAACCATCATCAAGGAATTGGTGGTACTTTTAGCGCCCTTTGCGCCACATCTATCTGAAGAAATCTGGGAGGCTTTGGGTGAAAAGGGCAGTGTCTGTGATGCATCATGGCCCATCTGCAATGAGTCTTACCTGATTGAATCCACCTTCAATTATCCCATTTCCTTCAATGGAAAGACACGTTTTACACTTGAATTGCAAGCAGATTTAAGCGTGAAAGAAATTGAAGAAACGGTATTAAATCACCCCAATGCGCAAAAATGGCTTGAGGGGAAAACACCGAAAAAAACCATCATCATTCCGAAAAAGATTGTTAATATTGTATTATAACCATTACAATATTTATTCATACGAAAAGGCTTAGACGACATATTGTTACGTATTTGCTGTGTTTGTTTTCTGGTTCCTTTCTATCGGCAAATGCACAATCACCTCTTGAAATTGAAGGGGCGTTCGGGTTTGGTTTGGGTGAATCTCAGCCATACAGCAACATGTTGATTTCGGCCAGGATACACTACAATACCACCATGTCATCGACTTTTGGATTGGGATTGTGGGAATCTGGTTACAACAAACAGTGGTTGACTGAAGCCAGCGATGCCAAAACCATTTTTCACTTGTATGACGGAAAAACATTGCCCATCATACAGAGCGGCATAAAAATTCAACACCCCATCGGCAAAATTGGTTTATACCCAATCAGCATTGGCGTTGAACCTTTCGTTACTTTTCTGCCATTTTCTGCACGCACTGCCCACTTAGAAGAAACCTATTTTTCTAAAGACGATGCCGCAAGTACTTTGGCCGGAAAAGACATCTTTGAAAGGACAGGATCAGCCGATTTTGCGATTAAAAGCGCCTGCCATCCCAGAGTGTACGTTGGAGGAGCTGTTCACTTTTCGACCATTGTTAAAAAATCTATTCGCGTTCAATTGGGCTTCGGATATACCACTTTGGACCTCTTTAAAGATTTACGTACAGAGAACCTGCATGGTGTGCCTCTAAACGAACACTTACCAAAAAGTGGCATAAAATATATTTCATTGGCTTTTTCCTATCACAATCGTACAAACCAATAGTTTAATAATCTACTCCATTTATGAATGTATCATTCAAACCGGCGTTGTTTGAAACGCTGAAAAATTACAACCGTCAATTATTTCTAAAAGACTTAATGGCCGGCGTTATTGTGGGTATCGTTGCCCTGCCTCTGGCCATTGCTTTCGGTATCGCATCGGGCGTTTCTCCTGAAAAAGGACTCATTACAGCAATTATTGGTGGATTTATCATTTCCTTTTTTGGAGGGAGCAAGGTTCAAATCGGAGGCCCTACCGGCGCCTTTATTGTGATCATATATGGAATTATTGAACAATATGGAACGAGTGGATTAATCGTTGCCACATTAATGGCGGGACTCATGCTTTTTGCCATGGGAGCCTTGAAGTTAGGTAGCATCATCAAATTTATGCCTTACCCCATCGTTGTTGGATTTACCAGCGGTATCGCCCTCACCATTTTTTCCACACAAATCAAAGATTTATTCGGAATGCAAATTGACAAAGTGCCCGGCGATTTTATCGGGAAATGGGGCGCTTATTTTCAACATTTTGACATTGTGAATAGTTGGTCAATCATTCTAGGAGTCCTTAGTATTGTCATCATTATCCTTTGGCCCAAAGTCTCAAAAAAGATTCCTGGATCGTTAATCGCCATCTTTGTGATCACCATTGGAGCCATTCTACTCAAAAATTATGCAGGCATCACCAACATCGAAACAATCGGCGATCGTTTTCAAATCCAAGCCAATTTGCCAAAACCGGAGAGTCCCGTTTTGAGTCTGTCACTCATACGAGAACTACTTCCTGCTGCCTTTACCATTGCCATGTTGGGTGCCATTGAATCTTTGCTTTCAGCCATGGTTGCAGATGGGGTCGCCAATGATAAGCACGACTCCAATACCGAATTGATGGCGCAAGGTGTTGCCAATATGGTTGTTCCATTTTTCGGTGGTATTCCTTGCACAGGAGCGATTGCAAGGACTATGACAAACATCAACAATGGAGGGAAAACGCCGGTGGCAGGGCTCATCCATGCCGTTGTGTTGCTAATGATTCTCTTATTCCTTGGTCCTTTAACCAAATACATCCCCATGGCTTGCCTGGCAGGAATATTGGTCGTGGTTGCGTACAACATGAGTGAATGGAGGCAATTTAAATCCCTGTTAAACAGACCAAAAGCAGACGTTGCTGTCCTATTAATCACCTTCTTTTTAACCGTCTTATTCGACCTAACCATTGCCATCGAAATCGGCTTGTTGCTTGCGGTAATCTCCTTTCTGAAACGTATCATGGAAACGTCCAGTGTGTCTGTGATAGAAAAAGAATTGAAACCACACGATTTGGCTTCAGACGAAGAAAAACTCATCATTCCAAACGGTGTCTCTATATACGAGGTCAATGGTCCGTTCTTTTTTGGGGTTGCCAATAAATTTGAAGAACAAATGGAGCAATTGGGAGAAAATCCTGTCGTTCGTATTATTCGAATGAGACAAGTTCCATTTATCGATTCAACGGGTTTAAAGAACTTGGAAAATTTGTGTAAATCTGCCAAGCGCGTAGGTGTCACAACGGTACTTTCAGGCGTTAATCATACGGTTCAACAAATGTTGGAAAGATCCAATTTTCAGGAATTGATTGGCGAGGAGAACATCTGCAAAAACATCCAGGCTGCCTTGCTACGCAGTGAGCAGATTATTGAAAAAAAATCGGCAGAAAAGCATCACCAAAAATAAAATTGGTATCTTTGTATCGATTTGTGGAAGGATTTGGACGCTTGCAACCACTTGAAAAAATGCTAAAGATTCTTTCTTGTCTATCGCAGCCTCCAACCCTTCTTAATTGATTATCAACAGCATATTTGCTGATTTTATGTTAATTATTTAAAGAGTATGGCATATTTATTTACCTCCGAATCCGTTTCTGAAGGGCATCCCGACAAAGTATCGGACCAAATTTCAGACGCATTGTTAGATGAGTTTCTTGCTTTTGATCCAGAATCAAAAGTTGCATGTGAAACCCTCGTTACCACCGGACAAGTTATTCTGGCCGGTGAAGTTAAAACCAAAGCCTATGTTGACTTGCAGGATGTTGCCAGAAAGGTCATCAATCAAATCGGGTACACAAAAGGCGAATACATGTTTGAAGGCAATTCATGTGGGGTATTCTCATCCATCCATGAACAATCGGCTGACATCAATCGTGGTGTAGACGGCGCTGCAAAATGTGACCCTATGAATCAGGGAGCTGGTGACCAGGGTATGATGTTTGGTTATGCAACCAACGAAACAGACAATTACATGCCTTTGGCCCTCGACCTGGCGCACGCTTTACTTATTGAATTGGCTGCCATCAGAAGAGAAAACGCCATTCCCTATTTACGCCCAGATGCCAAATCCCAGGTAACCATCGAATATGACGATAACAACAAACCCATTCGAATTGATACCATCGTGGTTTCTACCCAACATGACGATTTTATTCAACCGAAAAATGATTCAGCTCAGGAAATTGACCAGGCAGATAAAGCCATGTTGGACATCATACGCAAAGACATCATCGATATTTTGATTCCACGGGTTGTAAAAAAACAAAATGCTGAAGTCGAAGCATTGTTCAAGGATGATATTAAAATCTTTGTAAATCCAACCGGAAAATTTGTAATCGGTGGTCCACATGGAGATACTGGTTTGACCGGAAGAAAAATCATTGTTGACACCTATGGAGGCAAAGGCGCCCATGGCGGTGGCGCATTTTCAGGCAAGGATCCATCGAAAGTGGACAGATCTGCAGCCTACGCAGCCAGACATATTGCAAAGAATTTGGTTGCAGCCGGTGTTGCCGACGAAGTCTTGGTTCAGGTATCTTATGCCATTGGCGTTGCCAAACCCATGAATTTGTATATCAATACGTATGGCACCTCCAAAGTCGCTTTATCAGATGGTGAATTGGCAAAAAAAATGGATGAATTGTTTGACATGCGCCCAAAAGCCATTGAACAACGTTTAAAACTGAGGAATCCAATTTATCTGGAAACAGCTTCTTATGGACACATGGGACGTGAACCCAAAATGGTGACAAAAACCTTTCAATCCAGATACGAAAGTGAAGGAATCAAAACTCTTGAAGTAGAATTGTTCACCTGGGAAAAACTGGATTACGTTGATGCCATCAAAAGCAAATTGAACCTCAAATAATAGAAAAAAGTTTTCGCGATACATGCATTGCGCCTCAAAAGTCAAAGGTGACTCTTGAGGCGCAATTTTTTTTGCTTCAAAAAGGAAGTATTTTTTAAAAAAATCAGTTACAACAAACCCTGATCCACTCTTATCACAATTCTTTCCAATGTATAATCCTCATCCTCTGGGTTATATCCAGACTTAAGATCAGCTCTAAATAAACGTGCAACGCCCTGCCAAAAACCCGCTGCAAAAGATCCTCTATACGCTTTTATGAGGTCATAAGAAGAAGAATTGCACTCCCGATTGATCAATTTCAATAAGATTTTCCCCTGATTGAAGGACATTTTTCTAAGTACTGGTTCATATTCTTTAACCAAGTCCCGCTCCATTTGCCTTAAATGACGCTCTTTTTCCTTTGGATCCGAAATCGTTTCCAAATAATTCATGGTTTCTAACAGGGTGAAATAGACAATCTTTGAATAGGGTCGGACAATTTTTACATCGTTCACCAATTTCCAATAATACTTTTCATCTTTTGTAGAGGAGAAGTTTTCTTTTGGAAATGAAAAGACACCATTCAGCACTGCCACTGGCACCGTATCACCTTGAATGATCTCAGCAAACGTTGTTTTTGGAGGTTTGTTTTCAGGCGCAGCACCTCTCACCTCCTTATAAGTGTCGTTGTACTTGATTGACACAGCGACTTGCGCCAATGCCATCAATGGAAACATCATTGCGGTTGTCAAGGCAAGGCCGACCCGGCATGAATTCATCAGTTTAATCACGCGTCTCATTGTCACAAAAATACATCAATAAAAACATAGAATGAACTATTGTATGTATATTTTATATATTTTTTCTGTTTACTTATTATTTATTTTGTGCATATTTGCACATTCAAATATTCGTCATGAAAGCTCTGATAATCGTTATTTTTGTATTTCTGATAAACAATAGACTCAGTGCAGAGAATCATCCATTAGAGTCCTACTTGCTTTCAACCAGTGTCCAAAACCAAGGTATGGGAAGTAGAATTTGTTCCTATCAAGAGGATGACATGAACCAAATCTGTTTTTCCGTTCAAATGCCTTACAACTTGAAAACACTTGCTGTAAAAACACTTGACTTGCAATTTAAAATTCCACACAATTCCATGTTTAAGGGCACATTGCTTCAAACTGGCGATGAGGCATACAATCAAACGCTTGTAAAGATAGGGATAAACAAACATCTTTCAGAATCCATCGATCTTGGGGTTCATTTGTCGAATTTATTTGAACGTCAGGGCACTTCAAATACATACAATGAAGTGTTTGGAACCGTCTATGGGAAAATGCAAACCAACGAAAACACCATCCTCAGTTTTTTGATTGGCAACTTTACGGGGGCAAAGCTAAAATCGAAGACCAAGACGCTCGAATCCGACATGGCTTTTTTCTCAGGCTACGAGTATCGTTGGAACAGCCTATTTAAAAGCAGTGCCGAAATTGGGCTAAACACCTGTAATTCTCCCACTTTAAATCTTGGCTTATCCTATCAGTTGGTTCCGGCCATGCAACTGTATGGTGGATATCAGCTCAACCCACGAAAAAGCACGTGGGGACTTCAGGTAAAAAACAGTTCCTGGAAAGCCCTCTACGCAGGAAGCTGGCATCCAATTTTGGGGGTAAGTTCATCATGCAGCCTTCAACTTTCATGGTGAATCGACTTCAACACAACGTACTAAGATGGATTTTGGTGATGGTACTCCCTGCATGGTCACCACCCATGATTGCCGACTCCATCTCTTCCTCTGTGTATGAAGACTATATGGAAGTTGCGGCGGAAGACGGAGCATCGTCAGATATGTTAAATGAGGAACTAGAGCAACTCCATGAAAATCAAATAAACTTAAACCAGGCGAGTAGAGAAGAGTTAGAGTCTATCCCTTTCCTGAACAATGAGCAAATAGAGAACCTGGCATACTATCTTTACCGCTATGGCCCCATTGTATCACTCAGTGAATTGAAATTGGTAGAAGGATTGGACGAACAACTCATTGAGAAAATAGCACCAATCTTGTATGTCGACACCACTCAAGTGATTGAAGAAAAAAAAAGAAACCTCAAAGAGATGTTACGATTTGGCAAACAAGATATTCGTGCAACATTTGCCAGAACTGTTGAGAAATCAAGAGGCTATCTATCCGATAAAGACTCCGTAAAAATGTTTATGGGCGATCCAAACGCTTTGGAATGGAGGTATTCTTTCAATTACAAACGTCTTATACAATTCGGTTTTCTGTTAGAGAAAGATCCCGGAGAGCCCTACTTTCATCGTGCTTCAAAATCGCTCTTAGATGGTAAAAGTTTTCATCTGCTGATAAAGACAAGCAGCCGATTAAGAGCGTTAGCTATAGGTGATTATAAAATTCGATTTGGAGAAGGCCTGATATGCAATCAAGGATTTTTATCTTTCAAAAATGCCCCCAGTGTGTCTTTTGAGCAAACCGGAGGCGTCATCAACAAACATCATTCAGCATCTCCTTTGAATCATTTTACAGGCATTGCCGGGAGTTATTCCATGCTTGACAACCAAAATGCTTTACTCACACTCTTCTATTCGCAAAGAGCATTGGATTCAAACCTTGATTCCATCGGGTTTTCCAGCATTCAAACCGACAATCTGCATAGAACAGACCAAGAGTTGGCAAACAAAAAAAATATCAGACAAAGGGCATACGGAGCAAATATGACCTTTCAATGGTATCAACATCAATGGGGTATTTCATTCATTGAGCATACCTATGACCATCTTCGATATATGAATACCGAATCCTTTAGACCAAAATCGTACGAAGGGAAGGTTTTCCGAAATATTGCACTGCATGGCAAAACAAATATTTCAAATATGCACATGTACGGTGAATTTGCTTTGGACAAGTCTTTTCATTCGGCCAAAATACTTGGTTTGGACTTGAAAGTGCACAAAAAAATGGATCTAAATCTTTTGTGGTGTGACTATGATCCGCAATATACGGCAGAATTTGCACAAAGTTCAGGATTTGGATCGACCGTTTGCAATGAAAGAAGCCTGACTTGCAAAGTGTATTATCACCCCATGGCTTTCTGGCATGTATTTTGCATGGTCAGTTTGGCTAGATTCCCTGCTTCCAGATTTCAAACGTTAGGCCCGACATCAGGACGTAAATTCACCGCCGACATCACAAAGAAAAGCCGAAATTCAGGTGAATTCAAGTTGAAATTTGCTCAGCGATATACTGAGCAAAACAGCATGAGCGACCAACAAAAGAATCCAATGATTGAATCGGAAATCTTACATCAGCTCAAGATGCAATACACAAAAAAGGAAAAACAATTTATCACCAAATCGACACTTGAAATAAACCGCAGTGATTTCTTGAAACAGCACCATTGGGGTATCGCTTTGGGGCAGGACTTTGGTTTCCAGATTGATAAAAACAACGGATTTCAATGGCATTTGGCTCTTTTCAAAACAGAGACCTATGCCAATAAAATCTACTTTCTCGAAAAGAGCATCCCTGGTTCGTTCTCCATTCCGGCACTTTATGGGAATGGCTTGAAACAAAGCTTCTATGTATTTTCAAAATTCAAGAAAACAACAATGAGAATTCAATATCAATTTTCTTATCAGCCAAAAGATAAAACAACTGGCTCCGGATACGATCAAATTTCCGGGAATAGAAAAAACCAATGGGGCATTCAATGTGTACATACTTGGTAAAACGTGTCAATCTAAGAAGAAATCCGTAACTTTGAAAAAAAAATGCCGACCATATTATTTGATGACATTATTTTCGGCCCGGTTAAAAGCAGACGATTGGGCATTTCTTTGGGCATCAATCTGCTGCCCACAAATGGTAAATTGTGTACCTACGATTGCATCTACTGTGAATGCGGTTTAAATGCAGATAGCAAGGGGAAAAGCATTCCCGAAACCGCTGAGGTCATTTCTTCTTTGGAAAAGAAATTAAAAGAAATGCATGATTCTCAACAGCCTCTGGATGTCATTACTTTTGCCGGCAACGGAGAACCTTCCATGCACCCGGGTTTTGCGACCATCATCGATGAAACCATTCGCTTGAGAAACAGCTATTTCCCGTATTCAAAGGTGAGTGTACTTTCCAACGCCTCCAAAGCAGATAAACCGGAAATCTTTGATGCCTTATTGAAGGTAGATCAAGCCATTCTCAAATTGGATACGGCATTCGATGAAACGGCCATTCTTATAAATCAGCCCGTCTATAGAAATTTCAAGACGTCCAAACTTGTTGAAACCTTAAAACGTTTCAAGGGTAAAGTCATCATTCAAACCCTCTTTATTCGGGGAACACATTTGGGACAGACATTTGACAATACCACCGACAAAGAAGTAGATGCCTGGATTGAACTGTTGAAAGAAATCCAACCGGAATCGGTCATGATTTATACCATTGACAGAGAACCTGCTGTAAAAACTGTGGAAAAAATCTCCCTAAGCGAATTGACGAAAATCGCATCAAAAGTCGAACAAGAAACCGGAATAAAAACCTCCGTTGCCGGATAATGCATGTTTGATTCAAGTTTTTCCCTCATTGAGACAGAAGACGGGAGTGCAACGCTACATTCCGAAGTGATGCAGGAATCGTATCATTCAATGCACGGAGCCATTCAGGAATCAATGCATGTTTTTATTCAAGCAGGATTGCTTCAAATTGAGAAAAAAAACATTTCCATCTTTGAAGTGGGTTTTGGGACAGGCCTAAATGCTTTATTATCGTGGAATGAAGCAAAACACAACGCATTGAATATTCACTATGTTTGTGTTGAAGCTTTTCCACTCACAACAGAAATCTACAGCAAGCTAAATTACAACATCCCTTCAGGGATGTTGCCCCCTGAAGCCTTTATGAAACTCCATGAAAGCAATTGGAATGAAAGGTGTACATTGGACCCACCTTCTTTTGATTTTATGAAAATCCAAACAGATTTTACACGGTTTGCCATACCAGAATCCTTCGATTTGATCTATTTTGATGCCTTTTCTCCAGACAAACAACCGGAAATGTGGGAAGAGCTCCTATTCGAAAAAATTTACAACTGCATGAATACCAATGGCATTTTGGTCACCTATTGTGCAAAAGGCGTTGTTCGAAGAGCATTGCAAAAAGTAGGATTTCAGGTTGAACGCATCCCAGGTCCTCCGGGAAAAAGAGAAATGTTGCGCGCCACTAAAAACTAAGCGAAAAAAACAAAGCAATAGACGAAATCACCACCATCACAAAAAGCGACACAGAGAAAATGTTGTGGATGAAAGTGAAAAAATGTGCCACCAAAAGCGAGCCAATACTGATTGCAGGAAACAAGTATCCAACTTCCTGACCAGAAAAAAGCCACAGTCCTATCATTGCAAGTGACATCACCAGCAGACCATTGATTGTATTTCTGGTTTTTAGATTTTCCAGATGTCTTCTAGGCACAAAACTCATCATTGTTGAAAACAGCAATAAAATGATGGTGATGAAAAAATACCATTCCGGATTGCTAAATGATCCAAAAGAAACCATTTCAAAGCCAACGATTTGAATGAGTATAATCTCAAAAACCTCAGTTTTATCACACAGAAAAACAAGGCTGGCCACCAACCAAAAAACCGATAAAAAACCGACGATGGAAGACAAAAAATTCTTAAAATCTAGTGACTGCATGATTGACAGCAACACCCAGAAAACTGGAAGAATATAGAGGTATTTGATTTGAAAAAGGGTAGCCAATGCCAGAAGGAAAGAAGCATCAAAGGCTATTTTCATGCTGCTTTTTGACAAGATTTGTACTTGAAGTAACCTCCTGAAACCTAAGATAAACAAAAGGTTTGACAAGAGCATTTCAGCATAAAGCAAATACCTTGAACATGCAGCCATCAAAAGACAGCTGAGAAAAAACGGGTAGAAACTTCGAACGCGTATGATTTTGAAGTCAGACGAAAGGTGTTGAATGACGACGGCTGTTGTCAAAACCAATGCAAATTCGATGCTATATTTAAATGCCGAATGCTGCATCCATTCCCATTGCAACATCGATTGAAACCAAAACGGGTTTTCAGAGAGTAATTGAGCGTATTCAGGACTTTGAACATCGATTGAATGGCCATAAAAATTGAAAAGGAAAGCGGCAATAAGGATGCAAATACCGCTTATCCATAAAAACGATGACTCCTGAATATGACTTAAAAAACCTTTCATGATTTACTGCAGGTCAAAGCCAATATCCGATCGATAGAAACTTTGGTCAAAGCTGATTTTCTTTGCATTGTTAAAAGAGATCTTCAGCGCATCTTGCATGGTGTCACCCAAAGAACTCAAAGTCAATACACGGCCTCCGTTTGTCAGCACTTCGTCACCGGATAAAACCGTTCCTGCATGAAAAACATAGCCTTCACGAACAGACTCCAATCCGGTAATCTTTTTCCCTTTCTGATAGGCTTCGGGGTATCCACCCGAAACCATCATCACCGTGGTCGCAAATCGGGCATCAAACTCAATGTGACGATTGTTTAAATCTCCATGGGCCACACCTTCAAGCAAATCAACAAAATCAGATTTAATCCGTAGCATCACCACCTCTGTTTCCGGATCACCCATTCTGGCATTGTACTCAATGACCATTGGTTCATTTCCGACCTTGATCAAGCCAAAGAAAATAAAACCTTTATAATCGATGCCTTCATCAAAAAGCCCCTTTACGGTGGGCGCAATGATGCTTTCTTCAACCTTTTTCATAAAAACAGCATCGGCAAATTTCACCGGTGAAATGGCTCCCATCCCACCTGTATTCAAGCCCGTATTACCAACACCGATCCGCTTGTAGTCTTTGGCTTCAGGCAATATTTTATAGTTGATACCATCGGTCACGACAAAGACAGAACATTCGATACCATCCAGAAATTCTTCGATGACAACAGTTTTGCTGGCATCTCCAAATTTACCCTCCAACATAGACTGCAGCTCCTCTATGGCTTCTTCCAGACTATCCAGAATCAAAACACCCTTTCCTGCGGCCAGGCCATCGGCTTTCAGCACATAAGGCGCTTGTAAAGATTTTAAAAAGGTGATGCCCTCATCCAGATTTTCAGGAGTAACACTCAGATATTTAGCGGTTGGAATTTGATGACGCATCATAAATGCCTTGGAAAATTCCTTGCTACCCTCCAATTGAGCTCCAATTTTTGAAGGGCCAATCACGGGAATATGCTTCAATAAGGAATCATTGGCATAGAAGTCTTTGATACCATTCACCAAAGGATCCTCGGGTCCGACAACCACCATATTGATTCCATTTTCTAAAACAAATGCTTTTTGTTTTTCAAAATCATTGACGCCAATTTCGACATTAATTCCTACCAACTGCGTACCGGCATTTCCTGGTGCAATAAATAAGGCTTCAACTTTGTTACTTTGAGCAATTTTCCATGCCATCGCATGCTCACGACCTCCTGATCCTAACAGCAAAATTTTCATCTGACTTTGATTTTTGAGCCACAAAGATACTGTATAAAGTCTTTACGCAAAGGATATTTGTCTAAATTTGTGGCATGGAGAAGTCTGGGCTGACATCACTGATTCGCAAAAAAGCAACCATGCTTGGTTTTGATGCATGTGGTTTTGCACAAGCTGAACCTGTTTCTGAAATGGTCGTAAATGATTACCGGCATTGGATTCAAAATGGATTCAACGGGGAAATGCGTTACATGGAAAACAACATGGACAAACGTTTCAACCCGCAATTATTGATGGACAATTGCAAAACTGTGGCTGTTTTTGCCATCAACCATTACACTGTCAAACATTTTTCTGAGTCTGCACCCAGAGTCGCTAAGTTCGCCTACGGCGTTGATTATCACGATCTTGTTCGCAACAAATTGAGAACACTTTTAAACTTGCTGGCTGAAGATGGCATCCACCTAAAGGGTCGTGCTTTTTGTGACTCTGCACCCATTCTTGAACGATATTGGGCAGTAAAAGCCGGGTTGGGTTGGATAGGGAAAAACCAAAATCTGATCATTCCCGGAAAAGGGTCTTTTTTCTTTTTGGGAATATTGCTGCTTGACACCACCCTGGAATACGATCAGCCAATGAAAAACAGATGCGGCCGATGTGAAAGGTGCTTGCGTGCTTGCCCCACCAGGGCATTGAACAAGCAGACATTGGATGCAAATAAATGCCTTTCATATCTCACCATTGAAAAAAAAGGCGATTTTTCATCTGCAGAACATAAGCGAATGCAGCAATCAAACTGGATTTTTGGTTGTGATATTTGCCAGGAAGCCTGTCCATGGAATCGGTTTTCTACGGTTCAAACAGCTGAAATATTCGAACCTATTTCTCCCTTGGAAAGTTGGAGCATGCAAGACTGGCAGTTGCTGGATGAAACCCATTTTAACGAGACTTTTAAGAACTCCTGTCTGTTCAGAACCACCTATGCTGGCATTCAACGCAATCTAAAATCTGTTCAAACGCCAAAAAAAAACAATACTTCTATTTAATCGACAACTCATGTCAAGAGGTCTGATTTTATCCTCCAATAGTTGCTTCAATCCTGAACGACGAATAGACCTGACCATATTGCAAAAAAAGGGCGTTAAAAAGTAAACTTTTCAACGCCCTTTTGGATTGTTGTCTCACCAGGATTCGAACCTAGACAGACAGTACCAAAAACTGTAGTGCTACCATTACACCATGAGACAATCCTCAGTTGCTTTCCTTTGAAAGCGGGGGCAAAAGTACGTAAAATCTTTTAGCCAGCAAAGTGCTTTTTGAAAAAATCACTTCACAACAACCAAAAAATAGTTCTTTTTCCCTTTTTGAACGAGCAAATATTGATTATTTAGCAACATGTCAGCATCAATACAGCCATCAATGTCTACAAATTTTTCTTTATTCATCGAGAAGCCTCCGGCCTGCATCAATTTTCTAATCTCCGCTTTTGAGGGAAAAACAGGAGCTGCAGCCGTAAGGAAATCTACAATCTTGGGCTTCGCTTCTACGACACTTCTCGAGACTTCAAACATAGGAACACCTTCAAATACAGCCAGAAAAGTTTCTTCGTCCAGTTTTTTCAGGGCATCCGCAGTTGCATTACCAAACAAAATAGAAGCAGCATCTATGGCCGATTCATATTCCGATTCTGAGTGAACCAAACAGGTAATTTCTTTGGCCAATCTCTTCTGTAACAACCTCAAATGCGGTGCTTGTTGATGTTCTGCGATTAAAGCTTCCACTTCCTCTCTTTCGATGAATGTGAATATTTTTATATATTTTTCGGCATCTGTATCACTGACGTTGAGCCAAAATTGCACAAACTTATAGGGAGAGGTGTAATTTTTATCCAGCCAAACATTTCCACTTTCCGTTTTTCCGAACTTACCACCGTCGGCTTTGGTAATCAAAGGGCAAACCAGGGCGTACGCTTCACCACCGGCCACTCTTCTGATCAATTCTGTACCAGTGGTGATATTGCCCCATTGGTCTGAACCACCCATTTGCAACTTACAATTGAGTGTTTTGTATAAATGAAGAAAATCGTATCCTTGCAACAGCTGGTATGAAAACTCTGTAAAAGACATGCCTTCATTGGATTCACTGCTCAAACGTTTTTTAACTGAATCTTTGGCCATCATGTAATTCACAGTGATGTGCTTTCCAATGTCACGAATAAACTCCAAAAAGGAATAGTTCTTCATCCAGTCATAATTATTGACCAGCACAGCAGCATTGGGAGCATCACTTTCAAAATCTAAAAATTTTGAAAGTTGTTTTTTGATACAATCCTGATTGTGTCTGAGTGTTGCCTCATCCAACAAATTCCGTTCCTGGGATTTTAATGAAGGGTCGCCAATCATCCCAGTCGCACCTCCTACCAAAGCAATCGGCTTGTGACCACATCTTTGAAAATGTCGCAACATCATAATACTAACCAAATGCCCGATATGGAGTGAATCTGCTGTTGGATCAATACCAACATAAGCAGCAGACATTTCTTTTTTCAATTGTTCTTCTGTTCCGGGCATGCAATCATGAATCATACCCCTCCACTGTAATTCTTTTATGAAATCCATCAAAACGAATGTTAAATATATTAAACGAACCACCCAAATTGGTTGTTCATATGAAAATCACTTAATTCTTTGCCGCAAAAGTAGTTCTTATTTGATAATTAATGATAAAACGATTGAAAAATTTGCTTAAACGAGTTTCATGAATTATTTTTGTGTGTTATTATCCTTTTGGGAATTTGCTCTTTACTTATGAATTAGTTTTTTCGTTTTATTAATTTTTTTAAAAAAATCAATCCTTTATGAAACCACTCCAAAGTAATGTGTTGATTTTTTCAGTCAAAGGTTCTGTATTCGGTGTAAAAATTCAAGAAGCGCTTGCCAGCACTCGTGCTAAAGTTGAGAACACTTACAGTGTTCAAAAAGCTGTTGAATTTATTACAGATGAATCACCTTGCCTTGTCCTCTTTGACACTCCGTCAAACGACGCTAAGGCCATTGAACTTCTGAAAAAGATCAAAAAAACCAAGGAAGAAATGCGTTTTAATGTGTACTTCCTTGTAGATGACAACAAAAACCTATCCGAACAACTAGATTTGTTCGATTTGGGTGTTGATGAATTTGGTACACGCGATACCAATTTCGCGTTAATTTCCCGCAGAGTTTTAAATATCATTTCCAAGTATCTGGGATCTGCCAAAGAAGTTATCCCACAAAAAGGCATTATGATTGACCGCGAACGCTATATGGTGTTTAAAGACGGACAAGACATTTTCCTTCCAAGAAAAGAATTTGAACTCTTGTTACTTTTGGCTTCCAAGCCAATGAAAGTATTTACCCGTGAGGAAATCTTCAAAATTGTATGGGGCAACAAATCCGTTGTTGGCGATCGTACAATTGACGTACATGTACGTAAAATTCGTGAAAAAATCGGTGAAAGATATATTTGCACCATCAAAGGTGTAGGATATAAATTCATTGGATAAATCAAACGAATTCCCGATAAGAATGAGGCGTCTTCACTTTATGTGATTGACGCCTTTTTATATCCTGTAATGTCTTTAAAATTCGAGAAGATGGCTGCCTTCAATACCCTGTCATCGCAACCTTTCATCACGGCCGTTTTTTCATACAAATCCTTCAATGATTGCTCATGGACATCTGTTTCTAAAAACAATCGGTCCAAAGGGCATCGTTTCAAAGACTCCTCATTAAATTTTGTCCCAAAAGACAGATAGAAACCATGGTCTAATAATTGTTTCATTAGCTCTGGTTTCCCTCTGAAACCATGTATAACCCAAGCCGGTATTTGTTGATAGTGCTTTTTGATTTGAAGCAAAACATCATAACATTTCACCATGTGAAGAATGACAGGCAATGAATTGTTTGATGCCAAAGATAATTGATCTGAAAATACGGTTTTTTGGACATCAAGAGCAACTCCAATGCTTGCATCCAAACCTATTTCTCCAATAAATGCAACGTTGCTTTTATCAATCATGGCATGCATCTTTTGCTTTCTTTCGTGATTCCACATCAGAGCATCTGAAGGGTGCAAGCCAACACTGTATACAGAAATCTTGTTTTTGAGCGGCATTTCGGGGCTTAAGACATTCCATTGACAGACTTCAATCGTGTCAGTTGACCCTCGGTCAAGATGGGTATGCAGATTGATCCACATTAGGGTACAGGATCATAACCGTGACCACCCCAGGGATGGCACCTGGCAATCCTTTTTGCGGCCAACCAGAAACCTTTAAATGGTCCATGTTTTTTCAAGGCTTCCACTGCATATTGAGAACAAGTAGGTGTATAACGACAACTCGCATGCGTTAATGGCGAAATGAAAATCTGATATCCTTTCACCAAAGTCAATAGAATCGATGTAAGTAGTTTTGTGATCATCCTCCTGAATTAATTATCGCCAATTCTGCCAACTGGATATCCATCTTCGAGAAAGCATCCACCATCTTTTTTTGAATTTTCTCCATTGTGAACACTTCGGTTGGTATCCAGATAAAAGCCATTTCAACGGTTAAATTCTTATCCAATAAACGCTGATGAAAGGACTGCCCGTATAAGCGAATACACTCTCTTGACAATCTTTTTATTCTGTTTCGATCGACCGCATGTTTTAACTTTTTTTTAGGCACCGCTACAACAAAAAGCATCCCTTTTGATGGCGTTTCGGGGACAACCCTCCAAACAATTCTGAATGGATAGGCCATCATGGAAGATCCACGCTCAAACAATTGATTGATACGTTCTTCTCCACACAGTTTTCTATTTTTACCAAGCGTGTTTGCCATAAAAAAAAGACTGCTTTCACAAATGTATTGGAATATTCGTGAAAGCAGTCAAATGAGATGATTAAAAGTTATGCCTTTTTGGCTGCTTTGTGATTTTCTTTAATGAAAGCATCTATGGCAGCTGTCATGGATGGTGATGTTGGCGTTGGAGCGTGACAATCAAGCCTTAAACCGGCATCAGCTACCGCCTTTGCCGTTGTCGCACCAAAACAACCAATGGCAATCTCGCCCTGTTCAAAATTGGGAAAATTCTTTAAAAGAGATGCCACTCCGGATGGGCTGAAAAAAACAAGCATATCGTAATTGAAACTCTCTCCGGGTTCGTAATCATTGCTTACGGTTCTATACATCACCGCCGTTGAATATTTCACCGATTTTTCATCCAATTTAACCAACAATTCATCCTTGTGAACATCTGATACCGGAATCAAAAACATTTCACTGCTGTGCTTCATGACAAGCTGAACCAATTCATCATTTTTTCCTGACGCTGCATGAAATATTTTACGTTTTCTATAGACAATGTACTTTTGCAAATAGAGCGCAACTTGCTCGTTGATACAAAAATACTTCATATCCTCCGGTATGTTAATTCTCAATTCTTCGCAAATACGAAAAAAATGATCAATACCTGTTCTTGCAGTAAAGATGATGGCTGAATGATCCAATATGGATATCTTCTGCTGCCTGAATTCCTTGGCAGAAATACCCTCGACTTTGATAAAAGGGCGGAAGTCAATTCTCAATCCGTATTTTTCAGCCAAATCAAAATATGGCGATTTTTCTGTCGTCGGTTTGGGCTGAGAAACGAGTACATTTTTAACTTTCAAAACCTTGAATTTTAGATGTTATGATGCAACTTACAACAGAAACAATCCCTTATAAAACAACAATATAGGGAGTATTTCAAGGGCACAAAGATACAAAATGAAATAGAATAAACCGCTACTGTTGACAGAAAAAATACGAAGAGCCTTGGCAAACAGCCAAAGCTTGGCTATTATCAAAAATGCTACTGACCAATAAAAAAGGAAGTTATAATTGGTTGCTATGGCTATTTCCGCAGCAATCAACAAGGGTGTTAAGGTCATTGCATAAATAAATAAAGTGGTTTTATTGTGAAAAACCCACTTCCTGATGAGCGAAGAATTAAAAAAAAGTTTGCCGATAAAGACAACAACAGCATTTTGGACAATAAAAAAGGAGCATGTATATGCAAACAATTTAAATATCATCAAAGAATCAAATCCATAGATAGAATTCCCCGGTTTCGTATTGACCAATACATGCGCCATCAAAGAAAGCACGATCAAGGTCAAAAACCACAAAAATGGATTGTATCTACTTTGAGAATCATGGTCACTTACCGACCCATCAACAGGTAAAATTAAACCGATGTTGGTATATTGAGCCATGAGTTTCAACCCCCTTTTCAACATAAATCCAACCAGCAACACTTCAAATAGAATCAATCCCAACATCAAACTTTCAGATGTTTTGCGATTTTGCCTTGCAACACCTTCATGTCTTTGCATGTGAAAGCTGTTGTATTCTCTCAAAAAATGCATGACATCTTCAAACCAAAATCCAGAGCCAAAATACAAGGCTGAATCGGCTGAATAGTCCCAATGCTTATAGTAAAACGTGGCCGTATCATTGATAGGAGTTTGAACCTGCCACTTCAGGTCATATGCATGATTGGAAATGAGACTTGTATCACTTTGCATCCTAAACAAAATTGGCGTTTGAACATTTGGGCACCCAAAAGTAAGCATTCTTTTTGTATTTTTGTAAGTACGATTGCAGATACAAATTCATGAAAAAAGACATTACATTATTAACCGGAAGTACGGGGTTATTGGGCTCACATATGCTGGTCCATTTATTCCAAAAAGGAAAAAGTATCCGATGTTTAATCAGAGAATCTGCGTCATTCAAGCAACTCGAAATGGTTTGTGAATTCTACCAACAGGATTTTGAGTCGATCAAATCGAGTGTAGAGTGGGTTATTGGAGACACCATGGATTTTGTATCCCTTCAGGAAAATCTCAAAAATGTGTCGGAAGTATATCACTGCGCAGCCATCGTCTCTTTCAACAATGCTGATAACCCGAAAATGTTACGAACGAACGTTCAGGGAACAGCAAACATGGTGGATGCAGCATTGGCAAATCATGTTGAAAAATTTTGTTTTGTCAGCTCCATTGCATCACTTGGAAAAAGCACCGATTCATCGGCGATAACTGAAACGACGCAAAGAAAAGTCGAAGGTCGGTACTCCGGATATTCTGAAAGCAAATTCAGATCGGAACTGGAAATATGGAGAGGCATTGCCGAAGGGCTGAATGCCGTAATCG
This sequence comes from uncultured Bacteroidales bacterium, assembly GCA_964472175.1. Classification (GTDB taxonomy): domain Bacteria; phylum Bacteroidota; class Bacteroidia; order Bacteroidales; family UBA1402; genus UBA8389. The sequence goes on from CAYYJF010000001.1 coordinate 25,497, forward strand.
TGAACCCCGGAATCATTCTTGGCGTTGGAGATTTAGACAAAGGCAGCATGTTGCTTTTTAAAAATGGCATGAAGGGAATGCCATTTTATACCAAAGCCACGACCGGATATGTTGATGTTAGGGACGTTTGTTATTGCTGCATTGAATTGATGGAGCAAGAGGCCTTTAACGAAAGGTATATTTTGGTTGCCGAAAATGCCCACAATGGGATTGTATTTGGATTGATTGCAAAAGTATTTGGAGTCAAGTCTCCGAAATATGAAGCAGGATTGCTGCTATTAAGAATGGGTGTCTTTGTTTCGGCCGTCATTTCATTGTTAACAGGGAAAACACCTCAACTGACATCCAATACCATCCGATCAGCGCAACACCCTGAAATCTATTCCAACGAGAAAATACGCCTAAAATTGAATCATCCATTCAGGCCATTGAAAGAAACCATTGAAGATATTGGGAGGTTTTATATTGAAAAAGGGAAAACGAAATGAGGCTATCTTAAAAAAGACAGCCTCATTTTCTATTGCATCAACTTATTGATTTCAGTCTTTAAATTTCGCACACAAGAATTCACGGTTCATTCGGGCAATATTTGTAATGGAGATGTTTTTAGGACATTCCACTTCACATGCACCGGTATTGGTGCAATTGCCAAATCCCAATTCATCCATTTTTGCAACCATGGCTTTCACACGACGAGAAGCCTCAGCTTTGCCTTGTGGCAACATGGCCAATTGGCTCACTTTTGCAGAGACAAACAACATGGCTGAACCATTTTTGCAAGCAGCCACACATGCACCACAACCAATACAGGATGCAGAATCCATGGCTTCGTCAGCAATGACTTTTGGAATGGGTATGGCATTTGCATCCTGAGCACCACCCGTATTGACAGAAACATAACCACCGGCTTGAATAATTTTATCAAAAGCGGTTCTGTCAACCATTAAGTCGCGAATAACAGGGAAGCCATGTGAACGCCATGGTTCGATGGTAACGGTTTCACCATCTTTGAACTTGCGCATGTGTAATTGACAAGTCGTAACGTCTTCGTCCGGACCGTGAGGGTGACCATTGATATACAATGAGCACATGCCACAGATGCCTTCACGACAATCGTGGTCGAAAACGATTGGTTCTTTACGCTCTTTGATAAGCTGTTCGTTCAACATATCCAGCATTTCTAAAAAAGAGCTGTCTGTTGAAACACCTTTTAATTGATATGTTTCAAATGCGCCTTTGGACTTTGGGCCTCTTTGACGCCAAACTTTAAGTGAAATATTGATTAACTTTTCCATTGTCCTTAGTTTTTGTAGTTGCGTTGTTGAACTTTAACGAATTGATAATTAAGATCCTCTTTCAACAAAGTAGGCTCTTGATCTTCTCCATTGAATTTCCAGCATGAGACAAAAGAAAACGCTTCATCATGTCTAAGGGCTTCTCCATCTTCTGTTTGATGTTCTAAACGGAAATGTCCGCCGCAAGACTCTTCTCTTTGCAAGCCATCACGGGCCATCAGCTCACCAATTTCCAAGAAATCGGCAACACGCAAAGCTTTTTCCAATTCAGTATTTTGATCATTCCCTGAACCAGGAATAAACACATTCGTCCAAAACTCTTTTTTGATTCGTTTAATTTCAACCAGTGCCTTTTCCAGACTTTCTTTGGTACGACCCATGCCAACATAATCCCACATGACTAGTCCCAATTCTTTGTGAATGGAATCAACGGAACGTTGACCCTGAATGGACATCAATCGATTGATCCTTTCTGTAACAGCTTTCTCCGCTTCAACAAATTCGGGCAAATCGGTTGAGAAACGAGGTGTTTTGATTTCACTGGACAGATAGTTTTGAATGGTATATGGCAATACGAAATAGCCATCGGCCAATCCTTGCATCAAAGCAGATGCACCCAATCTGTTTGCACCATGATCAGAGAAGTTTGCTTCACCAATGCAGAAACATCCGGGAATTGAAGTTTGAAGTTCGTAATCGACCCAAACACCACCCATGGTATAGTGGATTGCAGGATAAATCATCATTGGTGTTTCATACGGATTCTCATCTACAATCTTTTCATACATTTGGAACAAGTTGCCGTAACGGGCTGCTACAACATTTTTTCCCAAACGGTTGATAGAATCAGAAAAATCCAAATATACGGCCAAACCCGTTGCGCCAACGCCAAAACCAGCATCGCAGCGTTCTTTTGCAGCTCTTGATGCAACATCTCTGGGCACCAAATTACCAAATGCAGGATAGCGACGTTCCAAGTAGTAATCGCGATCGGCTTCTGCAATTTGTGTCGGTTTGAGTTTGCCGGCACGAATGGCCTGAGCATCTTCGATATTTTTTGGCACCCAAATACGACCGTCATTACGCAATGATTCAGACATCAAAGTCAATTTGGATTGATTTTCCCCATGTACAGGGATACAGGTCGGGTGAATTTGAGCGTAAGCAGGATTTGCGAAATAGGCACCTTTTTTATAAATCTGGATGGCAGAAGAGCCGTTTGAACCCATGGCGTTGGTTGACAAGAAAAAGGTATTGCCATAACCACCAGTTGCAATCACAACAGCGTGGGCTGCAAATCTTTCAATTTTACCAGTCACCAAATTTCTGGCAATAATACCACGTGCTTTGCCTTCAACCAGGACGACATCAAGCATTTCATATCTGGTGTACAACTTAACGCTACCCTTATTGACTTGTCTGCTCAAAGCAGAATAGGCACCCAACAACAATTGCTGACCAGTCTGACCTTTTGCATAAAAAGTTCTGGAAACCTGTGCACCACCAAATGAGCGGTTATCTAAAAGACCACCGTATTCACGCGCAAAGGGTACACCTTGCGCCACACATTGGTCAATGATATTATTGGATACTTCAGCCAGGCGATGAACATTCGCTTCTCTTGCGCGATAGTCTCCCCCTTTGATTGTATCATAAAACAAACGGTAAACGGAATCACCATCATTTTGATAATTCTTAGCAGCATTGATACCACCTTGAGCCGCAATGGAGTGGGCCCTTCTTGGGGAATCCTGAATGCAAAAATTCAATACATTGAATCCGAGTTCACCAAGTGAAGCAGCAGCAGATGCTCCGGCCAGTCCCGTTCCAACGACGATGATATCTAAACGGCGCTTGTTTGCAGGATTCACCAATTTTTGGTGCGCTTTGAAATGTGTCCATTTTTCTGCCAACGGTCCTTCAGGAATCCGGGCATCAATCTTGATATTTTCTTTGGTTGCAGTCATAATGGAAGTATTTTATCCCAGAAGGTTCGTTATCAAATAATAAATAGGAATTGCCATAAACAGCAAAATCACGATGGTTGCATAAATGTTCGAAATCATTTTGATTCGTGGCAACCAGGTATGATTGCTCCATCCTAAGGTTTGAAGTGCGCTCCAAACACCATGAGTTAAATGAAACCAAAGCGCACCAAGCCAAACCATATAAATGATACAATAAGGAACGTTTTGGAACAATCCGGCTACGATTTCTGAGCCAACAGCTGGTTCTTCACCCATGATTTCGGGCAATTGCATTTTGTACCAGAAATTAAATAAATGCAGTCCCAGAAAACCCAGAACGATGATGCCCAAAACCAACATGTTTTGTGAAGCCCAATCAACGCCTAAAGCTCTTTTTGACACGGCATAACGTTCTTTACCTCTGGCAATAAAATTTTGCAGGGAAAGCCAGAATGCATACAAAATGTGGCCAACAACGAGTACAGCTATACCAGCAGTCCCCAAAAGTGCATACCAATTTGCGCCTAAAAACTCACAGATTTGATCATAGACCTCAGGGCTGATGATGACAAAAATGTTCATGATGCTGTGAAAAGTCAGGAACAAGACAAGAGCAGCACCAGTAATACTCATTACTAGCTTTCGCCCAATTGATGAATTAAAAATAAATAGACCCATACTAAAAAAATTTAGTGTTTATTGATTTTTCATGTGGATATACCCAATCCGTAAAGAGCCGCAAAAATACGTCAAATTGATGTGCCGAGCAAAAAATAGGATGGAAAATTTTGAAAATCAAAGACCCGGAAAGCATGACCGCCACAAATCTTTGATATCTGCAATTTAATCCCTACTTTTGAAAAGTTAAAAAACACTTTTATGATTCAAAAAGATTTGGACTGCCTGTATTGTTCACGCAACCTTTTGCAACAGGAGTTGATGATTGAAATTTGTGATTTGCCAACATCCACTTTATTTCTTTTCAAAGAACAATCTTATAAAGGCCGATGTGTGGTTGCATACAAAGATCACGTCAATGAATTGTTTGAATTAAACGAAAGCGAAAGAGCAGCATTCATCGAAGATGTAAACCTGGTAGCCAAAAGTCTGAAAGCAGCATTTTCCCCAGCTAAAATCAATATGGGAGCTTATTCCGACAAATTGAAACACCTACACTTTCACATCGTACCAAAATATGAAAACGGGGTTGATTTCGGCGGAACTTTTCAGATGAATCCAAAAGCAGTTTATTTATCAGATGCTCAGTACAACGAATTGATTCAACAAATCAAAGATTCAATCGATCGTTTAAAATAAGGACTTCATGATTTTTAAACAAAGCGAAAAAATATCGAACGCCATCAAGTCATTGTCCGAATATGATTTGTTGAAAGGTTTGTGCCATGAACAGGCAGAAACCTCATCAATGCCTTCATCCAAAGTCTTGATTGAAATTGTTGAATTGTGCAGATCTATTTTATTTCCTGGATATTTTGGAAATGCATCTGTAAATAGAAGCAACATTTCATATCACATCGGCATCAATGTAGAAAAGCTACACCATTTGCTGAGCCACCAAATTTTTTCCGGTTTGTGTTTTGATTTACATGTGAAGGCACAAGAAAGCGCAGATTGCGAACAACTACCCCAAAACAGAAAGGAAATGGGTTTGCTAAAAGACAAATCCATCTCCATTTCTTGCGATTTCATCGAGTCTTTACCGCAATTAAGGGATCTTTTGGCGACCGACGTTGAAGCTTGTTACAATGGAGATCCTGCTGCAGACAGCAAAGAAGTTGTGATTTTTTGTTATCCCGGCATTAAAGCCATTAGCAGCTACCGTATTGCACACCGTCTGTTAGAATTGGAAGTTCCGATTATTCCCAGGATGATCACCGAAATGGCGCATTCTGAAACAGGCATCGATATTCACCCCGGAGCCACCATCGGTTCTCATTTCGCCATCGACCATGGCACAGGCGTAGTGATAGGTGCAACAGCCATTTTAGGGAACAATGTCAAACTCTATCAAGGAGTTACGCTTGGAGCAAAAAGCTTCCCTATGGATCAGGACGGACACCCCATTAAAGGAGTGCCCAGACACCCTGTACTCGGAAATAATGTCGTTGTATATTCAAATGCAACCATTCTTGGAAGAATCACCATCGGTGATAACGCAACCATCGGAGGTAACATTTGGGTCACGGAAGATGTTGCGCCAAACAGTAGAATTATCCAGTCCAAAGCAAAAAAATAATGTCATTCGAACTGATTGCAAAAACGATGCAAGGCCTTGAAGAAGTTCTTGCCAAAGAAATTATTGATTTAGGTGGTGATCAAGTACAAATTGGTCGCAGAATGGTTTCCTTTAAAGGAGATTTATCCATGCTGTACAAATCCAATATCCATTTGAGAACGGCACTTCGCATTCTCAAACCACTGCATACCTTTAAAGCTACCAATCCTGATCAAGTCTATGAAATCATCCGCCAATTCCATTGGGATGAAGTCATGGATGCAGGTCAAACATTTTCAATCGACGCTGTCGTATTTTCCGACCTGTTCAGGCATTCCAAATTTCTGTCGTATCGGGTAAAAGACGGCATTGCCGATTATTTCAACGAGAAATATGGCAAAAGGCCGTCGGTGCGATTAACAAATCCAGATATCTACATCAACGTCCACGTAGCCCATGATGTTTGTACCATTTCCCTGGATAGTTCGGGAGAATCCCTCCACAAACGGGGTTATAGAGTCGATCAGACAGAAGCACCATTGAATGAAGTTCTAGCCGCAGGAATGCTTTTACTGGCAGGTTGGGATGGAACGAAACCCTTTATCGACCCAATGTGCGGATCTGGAACCCTGCTCATTGAAGCAGCACTCATTGCACTAGGCATTCCTCCGGGTATTTACAGAAAGGGATTTGCTTTTGAAAAATGGAAAAATTTTGATGCAGATTTGTACGAAACCATTCTTGAGGATGACTCAAGTGAAAAAAAATTCAATCAACCCATTTTGGGTTCAGACATTTCACCCATTGCCATTTCCATTGCACAGAAAAATATTGACAATGCCAGTCTGACCAATTACATCAAATTAGAAACCAAATCCATCCAAAAAATAACGAAAGTTCCATCAAGAGGATTGCTGATCACCAACCCACCCTATGGCGAACGCATCACCACAGACGATTTGTTGGGGTTGTATGAAAGCATCGGAGAACGTTTAAAACATGCTTTTCTTGGTTATGACGCATGGATTCTAAGTTTTCGAGAAGAGTGTTTCAATAGCATAGGTTTGAAATACTCGGATCGAATGCCTTTATTGAATGGTTCGTTGGAATGTGAATTTAGAAAATATGTCATTTTCGAAGGAAAAAATAAAGTATACAAAGCCGAAAAGAATCGATCGAATTCATAATAACAACGCATATTGATGGGGAGTAAAGGAAAATATTACGTTGTGTGGATTGGGCATCTACCCGGAGTATATTCCGATTGGGAGCTGTGCAAAAAACAAATCGCTGGATTTGAAGGCGCTAAGTATAAATCCTTTCCAAGTAAAGCTGAAGCAGAAGAAGCCTTTCAAAAAAGTTGGAAACAATATTTGGAATCACCCAAAACCAAAAGTGGAGCAAAATTTGAAGATCGCCCTGCTTCAAATTTTATCGCTGTAGATGCTGCATGTAGTGGAAATCCAGGCCTGTTGGAATACCGTGGCGTTTGGGGAAACACACAAAAAGTCATTTTCCATCAAGGTCCATTTCAAAACGGGACAAACAACATTGGTGAATTTTTAGCCATCGTTCATGCCCTGGCTTTACAAGTATCAAAAAACACCAATTATCCCATATATTCAGACAGTGCCAATGCCATCGCCTGGTTGAAAAAGAAAAAATGCAATACCAAATTGATTGAAGACGAGCGCAATGCATCGCTTTTTGAAATGATTGACAGGGCAGAACAATGGCTTTCAAGTCATACATGG
>CAYYJF010000001.1:32848-108751 GCA_964472175.1 uncultured Bacteroidales bacterium
CATATTTGGCATGCCGATTGTGGTTTCCAAAAGAATAAAATCATTAATTCTGCCATTTTATCGGCAAAATCTGACTATTTAATATTTACCGATCAGGACTGTATTCCAAGAGCAGATTTTATCGAAACCCATTCTCGGATGGCCGAAAAGGGATATTATCTATCGGGTGGCTATTTTAAATTGCCAACAGCATTAAGCCATCAAATCAAGTTGGAAGATATTGCATCGCAAGATGCATTCCAATTAAAGTGGTTGCTCAGGCAAGGTGTTCGATGGCATTTTAAATGCACCAAGCTATTTAAATTAAAAATCTTTGCCTGTTTGATGAATCTCATCACACCGGCAAAATCGTCATGGAACGGCTGCAATTCTTCAGGCTGGAAAATAGATTTGATGCGCCTAAACGGATTTAACGAAAATTTGAGATACGGTGGTGAAGACAGGGAGTTGGGAGAACGTTTAAATAATTTGAAGATTTACGGGAAACAAATCCGGTATTCCGCCATCTGCATTCACTTAGATCACGAAAGGCCCTATAAAGAAGAAGAAACCATCAAAGCCAATAAGCAATTCAGGAAGACTATTCGGCATTCGGGCCAATATTTAACGGAAAACGGCTTGGAACAAGGAATAGAAAAGTCCCATTTGCTATCCAAAAAAATTCTATGCTTAACAACGGCCAAAACACGAACAGAAAACGCCCAATTAATCGATGAAATTTCACACTATTTTACAAATAAGAACGATGAGTTGATTTGTTTCTGTGTGAAGAGATTGCCTTTGGTTCAATATCTATTAGCTTTATATATTCTCAAGCGAGAAAATGCAGATACCGCCATCGTTTTCGACAACGATACCTCCCTTGCACGTTGGGTACAAAAACAAAGTGCTCTCAAATTCCTCACAGAGAAACGCGTCTTGACACTCAGGGAGGGACAAAGTGTTGAAAAACTATTTGATGAAATCCATAAAAGCCTTAAGCCATGCGAATAGGTTTTGATGCCAAAAGAGCTTTTAACAATACACGCGGATTGGGGAATTACAGCCGTGATTTGATTCGAATAATGCTCGAGCATTACCCGAACAATGCATACTTTCTGTACAGTGCATCAGAAAAAATTCGATTTATAAGCGAACATGTCGGAAATGCATCCATCGTTCATCCACAGAATGCCGTTTGGAATACCTTTCCCAGCGTTTGGAGATCTTTCGGAATACCTTTCCAATACGAAGCCAAAGAATTGGATATTTTTCATGGTTTGAGCAATGAAATCCCAATGAATCTAACCAAAAGAAAAACCAAAACGGTGCTCACCATGCACGATTTGATATTTCTTAAAATGCCTGAATTGTACAATATCCCCGATAGAATCCTGTATAGAAAGAAATATCTTGGTAGTTGTGAACGAGCAGATGCGGTTATTGCAATTAGTGAACAGACCAAAAAAGATTTGATCGAGTTCACTCAAATGGATGAAAATAAAATATCCGTCATCCATCAGGGGTGCAATCCAATTTTTTATCAGGAAGTTCACCAGAAAGCCATCAAGCGCGTGAAGGAAAAGCATCAACTACCTGAACAGTATTTTTTGACGGTAGGGGCCATAGAAGCAAGAAAAAACCATGGGCTGATTGTAGAAGCTTTAAAAATCTCAAAAATTGATATGCCCCTGGTCATCATTGGAAGACCTTCCGGAGATGGCCTCATCCAGTTGCAGAAATTGATTTCAGATCACCATTTGCAAGATCAGGTTTTAATACGCCAGCAAATTCCAACAGAAGATTTACCAGCCATTTATCATGCAGCAGCATTGTTCGTATATCCATCCCTCTATGAAGGATTCGGAATTCCTCTTCTGGAAGCATTGAATTGCGGCGTTCCTGTTATTGGTTCAAAAGGTAGCTGTCTGGAAGAAGCAGGAGGTCCCTCCAGCAAATACATCGATCCATACAATGCAGAAGAATTGGCAGACACCATGACCCAAATTTGCAGCAACAATGAACTAAGGAATCAAATGATTCAAGACGGGTATCAACACACCATGAAATTTTCAGATCAGGTCATCGCATCAAAAATAAACGACCTCTACGAAAAACTATTATAATCAATGGAATCAGCTCATTATAAAATATTATACGATGCGCACGTCTTTTTAAGTCAAAGGGCGGGGGGCATCTCCAGATATCATTACGAATTATTCAAAGGATTGTTACAAATGGGCAATAATGCCCAAATTGCCGGCAAATTTATTAAAAATCAATACCTAATTTCCGATCACGAAGCGGGAAATAAATTCATTTATGATCCCCATGCATTATTCGCATTATTCAATCATTGGATGTTGAATTATCAGGTAAAAAGGCTACCCAAAAATGGCATTTTTCATCCAAGTATACCCTTTGCCAAGATAGAAGATGTTTTCATTCATGCGCCCCATAAAGTGTTGACCATTCACGATATGATTTTAGAAATGGAAAACCCTTCCATCCTTGCCTCAAGAAAACAATTTGTTGCGTATGCCGATAAAATCATCGCCGTATCCCAATCAACAAAAGATGACATTGTAAGCTGTTACCAAGTTGACCCGAATAAAATTGACGTCATTTACCACGGTTCGTCCCTTTCAGGAAGAAATATTCAAAAACCGCAACAATTGCTTCCGGAAAAATACCTATTTTTTGTCGGAGAAAGACATAGCTATAAGAATTTTAAATTCTTTATAGAAACCATTGCCCCATTTCTGAAAAAGCAAGACTCTTTGCATGTTGTTTGCGCTGGCAAAAAACCGTTTTCATCGGAGGAAACAACTCTTTTTGAAGTTTTGAGCATCGAATCGCAGGTGCACCAAGTAGTTCAACCGAAAAATGAAGAACTCGCCTATTTGTATGCAAAAAGTCAGGCCTTTATTTTTCCATCTTTAAAAGAAGGTTTTGGCATTCCCATATTGGAAGCATGGTCGTGTAAAACACCTGTCATTTTGTGTGACAACAAATGCTTTCGTGAAGTCGCAGAAGATGGCGCGGTATTTTTTAATCCGGAACAACAGGCCTCTCTCCTGAATTGTTTGGAGCAAGTTCTATTCAATTCAGCGTACAAAAAAAGCATCGTAGAAAAAGGAAATGAACGTTTAAAAGCTTTTTCATGGCAAAAGTCCGTTGAATCTCACCACAAATTGTACCAATCTATCATCTAACCATGAAATAATGCTCAGTAATAGCTAAGAATACAACGGATGAAGCCAGAAAACACAGCGCTTTGGCGCACAAAGAAAAGAACACTATATTTGGTGACCGTTTGGCAGAATATTGGTCATAGGAGAAGCAAAAACAGCGTATGAAAAAATATGAATTGAGTCAGATCAACAAATTACCTGGATATTTTAAATTTAATGCTGGCACAAAAGCAAGAATCGATGTGGATGAGATTTATAGAATGAATGGATTCACTGTTGTGTATATGCCCGATATTCAGAAGGATAAGTTTTTGTTTTGGCACTTGAGAAGGGTGTTGCTTGCGCTCAAAATATTTTTTATCATCGAACCTTATAGTCAGGTTCACATTCAACATCCGGCACAAGGAGTCATCCGACAAATCATTCGGTTGTTGAAATTCAAACATATTAAAACTACCTTATTCATCCATGATTTGGATTATTTCAGGTACAACAACAAGCATCGGAAACAAAAGGAAATCAAACTATTCAAGATGGTTGACGAACTGATTGTCCCTACGCCATCGATGGTGGAAGAAATCCGGAAAAACAACGTTAAAACTCCCTGCAAAATAATGTACCTGTTTGATTATTTGTGTAATGATCAAGCTTGTTTGCAGGAAAACGATTATCGAAGCATCGTTTTTGCTGGAAATATGAAAAAATCGCCTTTTCTAAAGAAGCTGACATCTGATACCACATGGGATCTGAAGGCCTATTTATATGGTGCTACAGATGAAACCTTTCCCGAAAATTCAGTGTTTTCTTATCAAGGATGTTTTGACCCGAATGATATTTCCAACATCAAAGGTGCCTGGGGTTTGGTTTGGGACGGAGACTCCATCAAAACGTGTCAATCAAACATGGGTATATACTTGAGAATCAATGCCTCCCATAAAGTTTCGCTCTATTTGGCATCAGGAAAACCCATCATTGTTTGGGATCAATCGTCATTAAAAGATTTTGTGGAAAGCCATCAAATTGGTATTTCTGTCTCCTCATTGTTAGATGTTCCCGAAAAGTTAAATGCCATATCTGAAGCAACTTATGAAAAATTTGTTGAGAATGCTCAAAAGATCGCATGTAAAATGAAGCAAGGAGCATTTCTTTCAACCTGCTTATCAACGAATGAATCATGAGCTATCCAAAAATCAGCATCATCACTGTTGTTTTCAATGGCGTCAATCAATTAAAAGAAACCATTGAAAGCGTCATCCATCAATCCAACCAGGATTTTGAGTACCTGATTGTTGATGGCGGATCTACGGATGGTAGTATAGAACTGATTAAAACCTACGAGCATCAAATAAAAAACTGGATCTCAGAAAAAGATTCAGGCATCTATGATGCCATGAATAAAGGTGTCCAATATGCTTCCGGCGATTGGGTTTGCTTTTTAAACTGTGGCGATGTTTTTGTCAACCATTCAATCCTGGAGTCGGTTTCAACAGAATTATCCTTGTGTCAGTCTCCGGATGTATTGTATGGTGACATTGTCGTGTATTCATCGGACAAAACACCCACTACCCGTATTGCAAAAGAACCATGCAACGCGCACAAAATGTATTTTTGTCATCAAAGTGCCTTTGTAAAAACAACTATTCTTCGTCAATATCCTTTTGATTTGTCTTACCCCATGTCGGCAGATTTTAAATTTTTCAAAACCTGCTATCAATTGAAATCAAGGATGGTTCACCTCCATCAGGCACTTGTAGTATATGACAGAAATGGCATTTCAAATACCAGGAGAATTGACGGTCTTAAAGAAAACATCAGGGTTGTCAAAGAAATGGACAGCGGATTGGAAAAAATCATTTTTCTGGCACGATTGTACTTTGTCATCTATTGGAGAATCATAAACAGGAAAAAATAGCATCATGTTCGAAGATCTAAAACGCGTATCCAACAAACACAAAAACAACAAATTTAAATATTATCTGGAAGGATATTTCAATACCTATGCACCCAAATTCCTCTTCAGATGTCTGTTGAAAAGTAAGTTATCTGCTCAAAAACAATTTGATTCAGACTATTTACAAATGCGGATTGATTATTACAACCGCCTGAATCATGTAACGATGTTGCCCGATGAGAGCATTGCTTTAAAAAATTTCAAACTGCCGGAAAAACTCAAGGTGTATTTTTTTGATACGCTTGAATACACGCGATTCTTTCCTGCACACCTAAAAATTAAAACACTTTTTGGAGACATTACCCATGTACCAGAAATCCCATCCATCACAAAAAGCCGACCCATCAAGGGTGATAATGCAAACTCGGTCCTACTCAAATTAGGTAAAGTCCGACACTTTATGTTTGTTAAGGACAGCTACCCATTCGAGGATAAAAAAGATATGCTCATAGGTCGTTCCAATGCCATGCAAGAGCACCGTATTCGGTTTCTAAATCAATACATCGACCACCCTTTATGTGATGTGGGGCAAGTTAACAGAGATAAAAACTTTCATTTGATCAGAAACAGAGTCACCGTAGACGAACACCTCAAATTCAAATTCATTTTGTGTTTGGAAGGGAACGATGTTGCCAGCAATTTAAAATGGGTCATGTCCTCCAACTCTGTTGCAGTCATGCCCGAACCAACATATGAAACATGGTTTATGGAAGGCACCTTAATTCCGGACTTTCACTATATTCGCATCAAAGAAGATTTCTCCGATTTGGAAGAACGATTGACCTATTATATCAACCATCCGGAGAAATGTAAGGAAATTGTGGCCCATGCCCAAGCCTATGTAGAACCCTTTAAAAACAAAAAACGAGAGCAATTAATAAACTTACTTGTGCTGAAAAAGTATTTTGAAAAAACCGGGCAATCGCTTTCTCACCATTCATGATAGCATCGATGAACCAGCAAGTGACCATCATCATTTCCGTTTATGACCACATTGTCTTTTTAAAGGCAGTGTTGGAATCCATTGAAAGCCAAAGCTTTCAGGATTTTGAAATCATCATATCTGAAGATGGTCAACATCGGGAAATGAAGGCTTTCCTGGAAAATCGGACATGGAAACACCCCTGGCAACATCTGACACAGCAAGACACGGGTTGGAGGAAAAACAAAGCCTTGAATCGGGCCATCATGGCATCAAGCCATCCCTACCTGATTTTTATTGACGGTGACTGCATTTTGCATCCCCGATTTGTTGAAATGCACGTAAAATATGCCAAAAATGGTCGTTTTTTAGGTGGAAAACGGGTTAAATTAAGTCCGGAAATAACGCAAGAATATTTAAACCAAGGCCTTCGAATCCATCAATTGCCCTGGCACGTTTGGAAATCTTCTTTTTCATTCAATAAGCAGCCTCATCGCTTTCCTGAAGAAGGTCTGTTCATCAATCCGTCCGGACCATTGGGTTTCATACCTGCCTTTCGATCCATCTCAGAACTTAGGGGATGTAACATGTCCATGTTTAAAAAAGACTTGCTTGCTATCAACGGATTTGATGAAGACTACACCTTGCCGGCAATTGGCGAGGACATTGACTTAACCTGGAGAATGAAAAAACTGGGATTAGAACTCTATTCTGTTAGAAATCTGGCTGTTGTATTCCATTTATACCACAAAGAAAATTGGCTGGATCAGGAAATCAACTTAAGTTTGCTTCAACAGAAACAAAATAAAGGGAACGTGAACTGTTTGCACGGCATTATCAATTTGGAGAGATCACGATGATATCGATAGTGGTTTGTTGCAGAAAGGAATCTGACTGTTCGAATCTAGAGACTTCGATTCGAGCAACAATAGGTTTACCATACGAGCTGATTGTGGTGAACGATTCATCGTATGGGAACTCCATTTTTCGAGCATTAAATAGCGGTGTTGAACAAGCCAGCTATGAACACATATGCTTCACGCACGATGACGTTCAATTTCATACAAATAATTGGGGCAACATCGTTTTGAATCACTTAAAAAAAGAGGGCACAGGGCTGATTGGCATTGCAGGAGCTCCAACCCTAGGCAACATTCCTTCTGATTGGAGTTTTGACGTTCAATTCAAATTTTTACGACAGAAAAAGAAACAAAAAAAGGGGCCCAATGTTGAAATTTCAGGTGTTTTCAACGAAGAAAACAGCTTACAAGTAGTGACCTTGGACGGTGTGTTTTTGTGTTGTCATAAATCCTTGTTTCAAACATTAAGATTCGACGAAAATAGATTTTCTGGTTTTCACAGTTATGACATGGATCTTTGCCTTCAAGCGCATTTTTCAGGATACGAAAACAGGGTCATCAATGATGTGTTGATTGAACATGCTTCCATGGGCAATAAAAATAAAAGCTGGATTGAAAACCAATTGATACTTTGGAGAAAATGGTCAAAACTTCTACCCACGAGTATTTTGCCAATCAATGCACACCAATTGCTCAAAAAAGAAAAGCATTACATGGAGTATCATTTTGCGAAAAGAATGGCAAAATGCGGATATTCATTCGATGAAATCAAACAAATTTTGAAAGAATACGAAAACCTAAGGGGGAATCAAGCACGTTTTCGAACCATTCATTTACTACTCGCCAAAGTCTTTGATTCTCATTAAAGAAATCAGGCAAAGATTTTTTTCAATTGATTTTTAACTTTGATTTTTCTGCGAAAACGTCTGGCATTCTTTTCGATGTATTTCAAAATACGCTTTTCGCACAATGCTGCAGAAAAGCCTCTTTGTTTGGCATATTCATGTGCCAGTGTTTGAATAAAAACAGCGTTTCCACGAAGACGTTCAAAATTTTTACACCCCATTTTTTCACCCACTTTGGTAAACTTCATCCGATTTAAGTCAACAAGCGAGAAATGGCACTCACCATTCTTTTGTTCAAAAAGCACGTTTCCAACGGATAAATCTAGGTGTAAAATTGCTTTATTGTGGACATGCGCCATCAAACGGGCAAAGGCTTTGACCACTTCGATATCGGTTTCATCCAGTTCCTTCTGTTCAAATTCTCTGAACAATCTGGTATATGGGGAGTTCAATGAGACAAAATAAGAATCGGACAATAACGAATGTTTGAAAAACTCCATATACCCTACAGGAAACGGAGTATCAACACCTTTTTCTAAAAGAATGAGCGCGTTTTCATAAGCCCTTTGAGCCTTGGATTTTCTAAAATACGCATAGACAAGTTGATTGATGGCGTTGGGTTTTCTGTATTTTTTAACCGTCAACGTCAGGGAATCGACAGAGAAGTTTTTCAGTTCATTCCGGCTTTTGTATATGGTCTCTCCACTTGTGAAAAATTGTTCGGGCAATGCTTCAAAAAATGAAGTCAACTTCTGGAAATCGGGGTGTATGATGCGTCTCATAAATCGTTCAATGTCTGTTTGAGTTTTCGAACAACAACCTCAGGTGAAATGCCATTCAGACAAGGGTAATTGCCCTTATAACAGGGGATATTCCCATAAATAGAACATGGACGGCAATCCAAATCCAATTGAACCGCATTGAATTCTGATTGAAACAAACCATAAAAACCCGCAAAAGGGTGTGTTGCACCCCATATGGAAACAACAGGCGTATGGGCAATAGATGCCAAATGCATATTGGCAGAATCCATGGTGAGCATCACATCCAAACAAGCCATCAACTCAACTTCCTCTTTTAGTTGAAGCTGCGAGGGAACCTGTATTTGAGGATACTTCGTTTTCCACTGATTTATCACCGATTTTTCGTATGCACCTCCGCCAAAAAGAAACAACGTATATTGATCCTCTTTGAGGAGGGATTCAATGACCTGCTCTGTGTATTTACCTGGATAGATTTTCCCTTCATGCTTTGCAAAAGGAGCGATTCCTATCCACTTTTTGTTTTTTTCACCGAAAATAGGCCTTTGTTTGGCCATTTTTTCTTCTGAACAACCCAATTTTGGGCGGGTATCAAAATGTATCAACGAAAATCCGGCCTTTGCAAAAACATCCCGATAACGCTCAAAAGAAGTTTTGAGTTGTTTTAATTGTTTTCGGCGTTTTCTGACGAGTTTTCTTCTTTCATTTCTTTGCTTGTCAATCCGAAATACGGGAATTCTGGAACATTTGAAGAAAAAACTTAGAATTTTGCTGCGATGTACGTTGTGGACATCACATACGACATCCACTTTCAAGGGTTTGATGTCTTTGTATAAACGATACAAACCCCAAATACCTTTGTGTCTTCCCTTGGTAAAAGCAGGTACAAAATGTACATTGGAAGGAGATCCAGAAAACAAATCTTCCATCTGGGGTTTTGAAACCATGATGAATTTGTGTTCCGGATACTGCTCCGCAAGACCATTTACCAAAGGCACGGATATCGCAACATCTCCCAGTGCAGAAAACCGTATGACCAATACTCCGGCCATTTTATTTTTGTGCGTACAAAACAGGATTTAATGAAGGATCATTGTACATCTTCATTTGCTTGTAAACTTTCATATATCGCTTCCCGGTTTGAATATCTTCAAGCAATTGGTCAATGGCAGCGGATAAATCATCGCATTGTTCATTGAGCACCTGCAACTTTTTGGCACAAGCCTGAATATGGTCAGGGGCAGCATTGGTTCTTTCTGCTTCCACCCGCATGTGCCAAATCTTCAAAATCAAAATGGATAAGCGGTCGATGGCCCAGGCCGGACTCTCTGTATTGATGACGGCATCCTTTTGAATCACAGCATTTTTGTATTTTTCGAAAAAATAACTGTCAATCCGTTCAACCAAATCTGTACGATCCTGATTGGATTTGTCAATACGACGTTTGAGTGCCAACGCTGCAATCGGATCTATTTCCGGTTCACGGATTATATCTTCTAAATGCCACTGAACGGCATCAATCCAATTTTTTAAAAACAGGTCAAATTCGATGGTACCCTGCTGATACGGATTTTGAATGGGCGCATCAACGTGGTCGGTTTCATGATAAACTCTGGTCGCTTCAGAAAAAATGCTTTTTGATAGTTCGCTGAATGTCATGGATGATATTTTTTAGTCTTTTTGCAAAGATAGAAGTTTTTTAGCATCACATACATGCAAACCTACTCTTAAAAAAGTTTTCGTACCTTTGTTGTTTGTTTTCATCAACAGATATGAAAATTGTAGCTGACAATAGAATTCCATACTTAAAAGGCCTTCTTGAGCCATATGCCGACGTTCAATATTTGCCGGGCAAGGACATTTGCAACAAAGATTTAATCGATGCGGATGCCCTTTTGATTCGATCCAGAACCAAATGCGACAGGGCTTTGCTTGAAGGAACAAATGTCAAATTTATTGGAACCGCTGCCATTGGTTTTGATCATATTGATACAGATTATTGTGAAGTAAAAAACATCAAGTGGGTCAATGCCCCTGGGTGCAACTCAAAGGCCGTTGCGCAATACGTTATTTCAAGCATTTTGCAGTTTGCACGAAAATACGACTTTAACCCTCGTGAAAAAACCATTGGGATTATCGGAGTCGGCCAAGTCGGCCAAAAAGTAGAGCGGTTTTGTCGTTTATTGGGGATGAATGTGCTGTTAAATGATCCTCCGAGAGCCAGAAACGAAGGTGAAAAAAATTTCGTATCCCTAGATCGAATCCTTTCCGAAAGCGATATGATTACATTCCATCCCGTACTCGAAAAAGAGGGTCCGGACAAAACCTGGCACATGGCCGATTCGGCATTTTTTGAGAAATTAAAGAAACCCATTTTTTTAATCAACACTTCAAGAGGAGCCATTGTTGACACCCAGGCATTAAATACAGCGCTTTCGAATCAAACCGTGATTGATGCTGCTTTGGATTGTTGGGAAAATGAACCGGATATTGACCTGGAATTGCTACAACAGATTCTGATAGGAACGCCTCACATTTCGGGATATTCTTCAGACGGTAAAGCAAATGGAACCAGAATCGTCGTGGAACAGCTGAATCAATTTCTGGAACTTGGCATTCCTAAAATTGAATTAAAGTTGCCCAATCCTGAAGAGCCTGTTTTAAAAATTCATAAAAACACGCCAAAAAAAGTTGAAATGGCTTTATTGTATGCGTATGACCCCATTGTTGACACGAACGAGCTGAAAAAGAACCCCCTAAATTTTGAAGAGATTCGCTCCAACTATGTATTCAGAAGAGAATACAAAGCATTTAAAATCATGTGTCGTAACGAATCTGATTCTGAAATTTTACGTGCTTTCGGATTTCAGATTCCGCAAAGAAATGAAATTGCGCATATCGACGACTACCGTGAATAGGCCTCAAATTCTTTCGCCAAAATCAGTTCAATAACCTTAGGAAAGTGCTTGTATTCCAACGCATGAACCTTATTAGCCACTTCTTCAGAAGTATCCGTTGACTCAACAGGGCACGTTGCTTGAAAAACCACCTGACCCTCGTCATAATTTTCATTGACGTAATGGATGGTAATGCCTGTTTGTTTCTCGCCAGCATCGACAACAGCCTGATGAACCCGATCTCCATACATTCCTTTTCCTCCGAATTTTGGCAACAATGCCGGATGAATGTTTACAATTTTATTGGGAAAAGCCTGTACCAATTTTGCAGGAATCAATAATAAAAAACCAGCCAAAACGATGAAATCAATCCGATACTCATTCAATAAAGACAGGACTTCATCGGATTCTTTAAAAACAGCCGCTTGCAAGGTTTTAGACACAACACCCATTTTTATAGCCCGTTGATGAACAAAAGCCTGACTTTTATCAGAAAGAATCAACGCAATTTCGACTTTGTCATTGCCAGAAAAATAGTGATAAATATTTTCTGCATTGGAGCCTGAACCTGAAGCAAAAATGGCCAATCGGATGGGATTCATTGAATTGTTTTTTATTGTTAAGTATTGCACACAGTAATTAAAGTTGTGCAAAAAAAAGCATTTTTCGAGTTCAACCGTGATTAAAATCCAAAAATATTTTGTTTCTTTGCACCGCAAAATTACGAATAAGAATTTTTATTAACCTAAAAAATGACCGTTATGTCTGACGTAGCTGCAAAAGTAAAAGCCATCATCGTTGACAAGTTGGGAGTAGAAGAAACCGAAGTTACCCCTGAAGCAAGTTTCACAAACGACTTGGGTGCAGATTCCCTCGACACCGTTGAATTGATCATGGAATTCGAAAAAGAATTTGGAATTTCTATTCCAGATGACAAAGCAGAAAAGATCACTACTGTCGGTGAAGCTATCGCACACATTGAAGCAACTGCCAAATAAATAAGGCAATTCAATCGTATGGAATTAAAAAGAGTTGTCGTAACAGGTCTTGGTGCCATTACACCCTTAGGTAACAATGTCAATGATACATGGGCATCATTGCTTAAGGGCGTAAGTGGAGCCGGACCTATTACGCGCTTTGACACGTCAAAGTACAAAACAAAATTTGCTTGCGAAGTTAAGAACCTTGATTTATCTGTCTATTTTGACCGGAAGGAAGCCCGTAAATACGATCCTTTTGCTCAATTTGCAGTGATTGCCGCAAAAGAAGCCATTTCAGATGCAGCAATTGATACTGAAAAAGAAGATTTAGATCGTATTGGCGTCATTTGGGGTGCCGGTATTGGTGGAATCGATACTTTTGAACAAGAAGTTCTTGAATTTGCAAAGGGAGATGGTTCTCCAAGATTCAATCCATTCTTCATTCCAAAAATGATTGCAGATTTATCTGCTGGTCATATTTCAATGATGTATGGATTCAGAGGACCAAACTTCTGTACAGTATCAGCCTGTGCTTCATCCTCTAACGCCATTGCGGATGCATTCAATTATATCCGTCTTGGTAAAGCAAATATGTTCGTTTGTGGAGGTTCGGAAGCTGCAATTACGCAGGCCGGTGTTGGTGGATTTAACTCCATGCACGCCCTTTCAACCAGAAATGAAGACTATGCAACCGCATCGCGACCTTTTTCTAAGAGTCGGGATGGATTTGTGATGGCAGAAGGTGGCGCATGCTTGATCCTTGAAGAACTTGAACACGCATTGGCACGTGGCGCAAAAATTTACGCAGAAGTTGCTGGTGTTGGTTTATCCGCAGATGCACACCACATGACAGCACCACATCCTGAAGGATTGGGCGCGATGTTGGTCATGAAAAATGCACTTGAAGATGCCGAATTAAAACCCGAAGAAATTGATTATATCAACGTACACGGCACATCGACACCTCTGGGTGATATTGCAGAAACCAAAGCCATTAAAGCTGTATTTGGCGAGCACGCTTACAAATTAAATATCAGCTCAACCAAGTCTCAGACCGGTCACCTCTTAGGTGCAGCTGGAGCCATTGAGGCCATGGTTGCTGTATTGTCTGTTCAACAGAACATTATTCCTCCAACCATTAATTTCCAGGCAGGAGATGAAGACCCTGAAATTGATTACAACCTCAATTTCACCTTCAATACTGCTTGCAAACGCGAAGTAAGGGCAGCCTTGTCCAATACTTTTGGTTTTGGCGGTCACAATGCAAGTGTCATCGTTAAGAAATGGAAGCCAAACGCTTGATTTCAAAATCACTAAATAAAATAAGGCTCCGCACTGTCAAACAGAGGGAGCCTTATTTGTTGTTTAAAAACATATTGGGCTTTACCCCCAAAGATACAAGCCTGTATGAAATGGCATTGCGTCATCGATCGGCATCCTTAAAAGCCCCTGGAGGTGAACGGATCAACAATGAAAGACTGGAGTTCTTGGGAGATTCGGTATTGAACGTTGTGGTCACCGATTATTTGTATCAAATGTTTCCCAATCTGGATGAAGATTTTTTAACCCGCACACGCTCAAAAATTGTTCAGAGAAAGACATTGAATCGCATTGCACTGCAATTGGGACTAGATAAGATGTTGCTCTCAACCGCATTTTCACAAGATGTCAACCATGTCTCGGTCTATGGGAATGCATTCGAAGCATTGATTGGAGCCATTTATTTGGATAAAGGCTATGCGAAGTGTAAACACTTTTTGGAACATTCCATCATCGAAAAATATATTGACATCCAAAAAATAGCTAAAACAGAACAAAATTTCAAATCCTTACTGTTGGAGTATTGCCAACAACAAAAAATTGAAATAGAGTTCAAGACTGAAGAAAGAGATGTTTCGACAGATAAATCAGAACGCTTTATCTCGCAAATTTTCATCAACCAAGAGATGAAGGGAGAAGGTTTCGGGATGTCAAAAAAAGAAGCCCAACAAAAGGCTTCAAAATTGACCTTGATACAGTTCAATCAAATTCAGGAAGGGCAAACCTCAAAACTATAACAATCACAAACTTTTTTCTATAAGTTATGTGTGAGGTGCTTTAAAATAACTATTTTTGAGTTTATTATAAACAAGATTTTCAAAATGGATTTCATTTCAGGTTTATACAATCTGTATTTAAAAGATCGATTCAAAGAAATTCAGAACTATGCAACTGAAGCATCTGACATTCAGAGCGAACAGCTGTCAAATTTGTTGTTGGAAGCCTCCGAAACCGAAATGGGAAAACGTTTTAATTTCAAAACCATTTACAGTTATCAGGAATTCCGTGAACGCTTGCCCATTCAAAGAATTTCTGATTTGTCGAATGACATCAATCGCATGGCAAGTGGAGCCTCCAATATTGTATGGCCAGGAGCACCGATTGCCATCATGGATTCAATAAACAACATAAAAATTCCATTGTTCCATCAAGCCATCATTGAAATTTTTCAAAAAGGCATAGGAGATAGTTATGCCATCCACATGCAATCACATCCGGACTGCAAATTACTCGATGGTTTCTCTGTAAATGTAGGGAACGGTGAAAGAAGCCCTTTCCTGAATGAATTATACTCCATATTGAGGGAAAACGAACCCTTTTTGTCCAACCTATTAAACTTACCCAAACGTGTTGGGAAAGACAAAGACGGGAACCCCTCCATTGAATTGGTTCTTCAAGAGTGTTTGGGGCAAAAAGTGACCAGTTTTAGAGGAACACCTCAAAGATTGAATGCAGTCCTGAGCAAAGGGCTGCACAAAACAGGAAATTCCAATATTCAGACACTTTGGCCAGACGCAGAAATTTTGTTCGAACGAAATATTTTGAACCATGTTGAAATCGCCGAACAAAAACAATTGATCCCTGATAACATTCAATATCAATTCTCCTATTTGTCACCGGAAGGTTTTTTTGGCATTCAGGACGGTATTGAAGACGAATCCCTCTTGCTCATGTTGGATTTAAGCACATTTTATGAATTTATCCCCATCGATGGTGATTCTTCGGACATCATTCCATTGGAAGACATCACCATCGATCAAGTATATACGCTTGTCATTACGAATTGTAACGGCCTTTGGAGATGCTGCTCAGAAGGGCCAAAAATCAAATTCGTTGCAACCAATCCGTTTAGATTTATTTTAATATAACAGAATTCATGACTCAAGATTTATTTCTTTACAATACCCTTCACCGTAAAAAAGAAGTTTTCAAATCCATTTTACCGGGTAAAGTAGGATTGTATGTATGTGGCCCTACCGTTTATGGAGATGCCCATTTAGGACATGCAAGGCCAGCCATTACCTTCGATTTACTTTTTAGATATTTGAAACACCTGGGATATCAGGTTCGGTATGTCAGGAACATCACAGATGTTGGTCATTTGGAAAACGATGCCGACTCTGGAGAAGATAAAATTGCAAAAAAAGCCCGCTTGGAACAAATTGAGCCCATGGAGGTTGTTCAATACTATTTGTTACGCTACCACAAGCATATGGAAGCATTGAACATATTGCCTCCAAGCATTGAGCCCCATGCATCCGGACACATTGTTGAGCAAATAGAATTCGTGAAAAAGATACTTGAAAACGGTTGGGCATATATTCAAAATGGCTCTGTGTATTTTGATGTCGAAAAGTACAATCAAAAACACCCTTACGGAAAATTGTCCGGAAGAAATATTGAGGAATTGCTTAGCACTACTCGTGAATTAGACGGTCAATCTGAGAAAAAGAATTCTTTCGACTTCGCTTTATGGAAAAAAGCATCGGCCGAACACATTATGAGATGGCCCTCACCTTGGAGTGATGGTTTTCCAGGATGGCATTTAGAATGCTCTGCCATGGGAACAAAATATTTGGGTGAAGAGTTTGACATTCACGGAGGCGGAATGGATTTGTTGTTTCCACACCATGAATGTGAAATTGCACAGTCTGTTGGCGCATTGGGTCATGAAACGGTTCATTATTGGATGCACAACAATATGATTACCATCAATGGGCAAAAGATGGGAAAATCTCTTGGAAATTTCATCACACTGGAATCCTTTTTTGAGGGTAGCCACGAACTGCTCGAGAAGTCATATCATCCCATGACCATTCGATTTTTCATCTTACAAGCCCACTATCGCAGTACGGTAGATTTTAGCAATGAAGCCCTGCAGGCATCCGAAAAAGGATTGGCAAGATTGTTTGAAGCCTATCACAGACTCCAAAAGATTCAGGCTTCTTCCGGATCCTCGGTTTCTTTTGACGGCTTAAGAGAAAAATGTCATGAAGCAATGAGTGATGATTTGAATACGCCCATTGTCATTTCGCACCTGTTTGAAGCCTGCAAGAACATCAATTTGATTTCTGACGGAAAAGCCACAATATCTCAAGCAGATCTAAAGGAGCTCAAAGAAGTATTTTCTCTATTCTTGTTTGAAATTTTGGGTCTCTCAGACGCTCAAAGCAGCACGGGCACAACCGAAGCGGGTTTTACTGGTGCCATCGATTTGTTAATGAAACTAAGGATGGAAGCCAAGCAAAACAAAGACTGGAATACCTCCGACAGAATTCGCAATGAATTAACTGCTTTGGGATTTGAAATCAAGGATACCAAAGACGGTTATGAATGGAAGATTGCAAAATAGCCTTAATTTTTTGTAGGCTTTTGCATCGGGAATAAGGTTTTTTCTGCGTTATTCAGGATGGCTTTGACTGAGCCAACCCGAATAGGAGATTCCACCATTAAGGGGATGTGATTGTTGTCATCTGAAATCCAAAGTTTTAGCACATCCCCACGCTTAAAGACCGTTCCTTCAACCAACGAAATGGTCAATGCGTGGGCTTTATAATAGCCTATTTTGTGTAGTTTCACCTTTTCACGGCCTTTATAGGTGATAAAAATCTTATATTCCCCATCGTCCAAACGCACGGGAATCTCAACCTTTTTACCTGGTTTATACAATTCTGAATTGGCCAAACACCGCAATCTGTACAAACTCGTCACAATATCAAACCCACAATTTTCGGTTTTGGAGACCACCACGGGTTTCCACTCTTTTTTTCTGTATAATTTGGTGGAGATGCGCCAAAAATTGCCTTCTTTATTAAATTGATACTCGTCAATACCATGCCAATTGTCTTCATGTGTGAATTTATAGGAACGGATGGGATTTAAGGTTTGACTATCAACATAAGACACCAAAGTGTCTCTGACTCTAAAAAAGGAATCAAAGGATTTATAGGTTTTGCCATCGGCAGTAAGCTTCAAAGCCGGTTTGCGATTATACGTCACGGCATTTACGTTAAACTGGCATGTACCAGCCTGAATCCAGACAAAGCTAACGTTGTAGAAAAGTTGATACTCTAAACGTTCACCGGGCTTAAAAACAACGTTCTCAACATTGCATACGGCACCTGATCCAACGAAGAACAAGGATTGAAGCATCAATATACCCGAAAAAAGGACAATCTTTTTCATTTTGAAATTTTTGTCTTTGGAATTAATTCTTTTGGCTTTTGCATCAATATGGGCAATTCATTCACATCCCATACTTCTTCGACATCCCAATTCTCCCTTAGTTTAATGGACCTGGAATTATAAAACACCGATTCCGGCTGCCTGCTTTGTTCAAAAGCTCCCGGATCCCACTTCCCATTATTATTTTTATCTCGAATGGCACGCATATAGTATACGCCTGGCAATAAATACTTGAAATCAGCAGTGGCATTGACCAATGGGAGGCGACGCACAACCTCATCCGACTTATTGAGCAACTCTACAAACCCATGGTCGTTCAAACCCTCTACAAACACTGTCAATCTCGAGTAATCACTTTCTGATTTTACTCTAAATGAAAGAGAAAGTGAATCATTGATCGCATCATACAAGCCCCGGATTTTACCTGAATCAATTTTAATTTTATACTCCTTCCCGAAATCCCAGGTGGCATCGACATAGTATCTGCGAATTCGCACAGAATCCCGATTAATTTTAAAAGTGCATTTTTGCCAAGTGGTATCCTTTTTGACCATCAGGTGCCATGCATCAAGAGCCAGATCCTGAACCGGTTCAGAAAATTCAATAAAAGGCCTCGAGAAAATATCCATCGTGTAAGGAATTTTCACATTCATCGAGAGTCTATTGACGACCACTGGTTTTGCTTTCTCTTCTTCTTCCTTTTTGTTGGTGGACTCAGATGGCTCTTTCTGTTGTTTTCTCAAGGGTCTGGAAAAGAAATTCAATGTATCTGTTTTCCAAACCAGTTGATTGAGGGTATCTGTCATCTGATATTCCATTTGCAAATACAGAGAATCTGTTTGAACCAACATGGTATCGCTAATCCAATAAGTCAAGGTATCGTTTGTTGGGCTTTTATCCAATTCATACCAGGGGTCCTGATGTTGATTGAGTAAGGTGACTTTTGGCATTGACTGAACAGGGGCTGCAAAAAACAATTGAATCCGGTTTCTTGAAACCCGCTCTTTCTTCTTGAGATATTGTTGTTGAAATGCTTCTTGATAATAATTCAAAACGACATCGTTTGGGAAAAAGCATGTCATGTTCTTTAAAATAATCGTATCAACGGTGATACTGTCTTTCCATATGGTATCGGCTTTGGTACAAAGTTCTGTTCTGGGGAAAAAAACGGAATCGTTAAAAGCGATTGGTTCACCTGGTTGATCAAACATATAATCTCTGTTTTTATCCCCTAAAGCAAAAATTTTAAAGGGTACCTGCGGCAACCCTTTGACCACAAATGCTCCGTCCGAGCCACTTCTGGTAATTTGACCAAACGGTTTGTTTTTGAAAACCAAGCTTTCGTTTCCTTCATGGGTTCCAATCAGAATTCCGGATAATGGATTTAAATTAGAGGCATCAATCACCGTTCCGGAGATTCTAAAACTATCCAAAACACTTCCGGTAGAGAAATTTAAAGCATAGTCCCCAAATTTATTCCCCTCATTGTAATCAACGATCGCATCGGTGAAATCAATCGTATACGTTTGATTCGGCTCCAATGTATCATTTAAAATGACCACAATTTTGTTCCCAATCGATTTTGCTTCGGGGGGAATTTTTTGAGGGGGAGACACCAGAACCTTTTCTGAAGGCGACTTCAAAGAAACCAGTTCATTAAACTTGATTTCAATGCGATTTTGTGAAACATTGAGCGCATTCTCAATCGGGGAAGATATTTCCAGCCGGGGGGGTGTGATATCTTTCGGTCCACCGGAAGGCGAACCGACACTGGCACAAGAAATCACAAACAAAACAAAAAAAACAAATGTCGCAAACCGAAAATAAACTTCCTTCATTCAATATCCTTTGAAAGACAACAGACAATAAGACTTATATCTCTTTTGCAAAGGTACTAGAAATTCGTTTCTCAAATGGTTGAACTTGTTAATTTTTAACACAACAAACAATTTGTTAAGGGCACAAACCTATTTTTTTGCATATCTTTGCCGTTTGAATTGAGAGACAAATCGTTTTTTTTAAATTATATATATGAAGATTGCGTTAATTGGTTACGGGAAAATGGGGCATGAGATTGAAAGAATTGCTCTGGAAAGAGGTCATGAGATTGTTTGCACCATTGATATTGGGAACCCCGAAGCTTTTGATTCCGACGCTTTCAAATCGGCGCAGGTAGCCATCGAATTTACCAGACCCGAATCCGCATTGAACAATTATAGAAAGTGCTTTGAAAAAAATATTTCTGTGGTGTCCGGAACAACTGGCTGGTTAAATGCAATTGAAGAAATTCAAACAGCCTGCAAAAACGGACAGACCTTCTTTTATGCTTCAAATTTCAGTCTGGGTGTCAACCTTTTCTTTGCATTAAACAAAAAACTGGCAGAGATGATGCAAAACATTCCGGCTTACGATGTACGCATGAAAGAAATTCACCATACCCAAAAACTGGATGCGCCCTCAGGAACAGCCATCACCCTGGCTGAAGACATTCTAAAAATATGTGACCAGAAAAAGCAGTGGGTCAATCAAATCAGCCCCGAAAAATCGGACTTAATGATTGTTTCTGAACGCACCGGAGCTGTTCCTGGATTTCATGAAATCACCTGGGAATCTGATGTGGATTCCATCACCATTGCACACGACGCAAAAAACAGGGTCGGTTTTGCCCTTGGAGCAGTATTGGCCGCAGAATTTACCGAAAACCACACCGGTTTTCTATCAATGAATGATTTACTCGGGTTTTAATCTAACATCGAAATTCAATGAGCCAGGATACAAATAAAAAGACCAAAAATTCAAAGAAATTGAAATGGATTCGCTTCTCCATTTGGACGATGATGACCATCCTTTTCTCCATTTGGACACAAAGTTTTTGGTGGTTGCTTGCAATCCCTATGTTTCTTGACCTATACATTACCCGCTACTTCCCATGGGGATTCTGGAAAAAATCTAAAAATAAATACTTTAAAAGCATCATGGATTGGGTTGATGCCATCGTATTTGCACTGATCGCTGTATACATCATCAACATTTACTTTTTTCAAAACTATCAAATACCTTCTTCTTCACTTGAAAAGTCACTCTTGGTAGGCGATTTCCTGTTTGTGAGTAAAGCAAGTTATGGGCCCAGAGTACCCAATACGCCATTGGCTTTTCCATTGGCGCATCACACCATTCCTGGTTTGAATATTAAATCCTATTCGGATAAACCACATTGGGGGTATAAAAGGGTTCCAGGTCTGGGAAAAATCAAAAGAAATGACATTGTCGTCTTCAATTATCCTGCTGGAGATTCAGTGACTATTACCAAACCCATTCCGGATTATTATACCTTGAGTTACACCTTGGGGAGACAGTATCAAACTTCGACAGAGGTTGCCAGTAATTACATTAAAAACAACCCTGATCTTTTCGGTAAATTGGTATACAGACCCGTCGATCGTCGGGAACATTATGTAAAAAGATGTATCGGACTGCCCGGAGAAACACTGGTCATTAAAAACAACCACGTATTTATTGATGGCGTCAAAATTGAAGAAGAGCCTGGTGTACAATTCAACTATTTTGTTCAAACAAAAGGAGGATATATCACCGAAACCATGTTCCAATCCTGGGGTATTACCAAGGAAGACTATTTAAACAGTAAGATTGACCTCAATGAGCTCGGATCTTTGGGCCTTCCATTTCATAAAAATACAAATGGAGCCTACAATCCGGTTTATATTCTACCGGCCACTAAAAGCACATTGAATAAAATCAAAAACAATCCTTTTATTGATACGGCATTTATTGAACCAGATATTATTAATGGCATGAATTTCGGCGGGCCATCTTATCCATTAACCGATGAAAATTCCTGGACAAGAGACAATTACGGTCCCATCTGGATTCCTGCAAAAGGAGCGACAATCAAATTAACTTTGGAAAATCTCCCCATCTATTTGCGTGTAATTGAAAACTACGAAGGACAATCAGTGGATGTCATAAATCAAAAAATTTACATCAATGGGAAAGTTGTACAATCCTACACTTTTCAGATGGATTATTATTGGATGATGGGTGATAACAGGCACAATTCTGCAGACTCAAGGTCGTGGGGTTTCGTACCTGAAGATCACGTTGTTGGGAAGCCCATTCTTGTCTGGTTGTCTTTGGATAAAGATAAAAGTTTGTTTGAAGGAAAAATTCGATGGAATCGATTTTTTAAACGCGCTTACTAAAAGTATTAACCAAAATACAAAGCATGAAAATCAGACCAATTATTCTGATTTTATTTATTGCTGCATTTATTGCAATGACAATTCGGGTGTTTTTCATAGAATCTTACAAAATAGCAACAGATTCAATGTCAGACACGCACAAATCTGGAGTATGTCTGCTTGTTGAGAAGTGGACACTTGGAGCACTTATCCCTTTTAGTCATAGGCAAAGGGTTTCCGGATTTGGCTCGATTGAAAGAAACGATTTGATTGTATATAAACAACCACTTATCAGGCCCTCTTCCCCCAGAAATCGCGACCTGCTCAGTCGATGTATCGGATTGCCGGGAGAAACGCTCTATTTGAGCAACGATACCGTTCTTGTGAACAATCAATTATTAAACAGACCAAAGACCATCGTTGAATGCTATCGTTTTTCTTCGGAAGCAGAAAACACGTTAAAAAAGCAAATCATTCGACTGAAATTAAGCGCAGCCATTTACGAAAAAGGGGATGTTGGATATGTCTATTTGAACAAATGGGATTGGTATAAATTATATACCAGCAAACCATTGGAAAAATCCACTCTACAAAAGGAATCATGGGTCATGCAACCCATACACTTGAAAATACCCAAAAAAGGAATGAAAATTCCTCTGAATGACAGCACATTACAATTGTATGGTAACCTCATACAAAATTTTGAAGAGGTAAAAATTACAAGAGATTCCGTCGGTAGAATCTATAAAAACGGATATTTGGCACATCTCTATGTCTTCAAACAAAATTACTACTTTTTGATGAACGACCATCAAGGGCATTTAAATGACAGCAGACAATTTGGAGTCATTCCCGAATCCTTGTTTGTTGGCAGGGCTTGTTTTGTTTTATTCTCACCTGAGAACAAACGATTTATGCAAAAAATATCGAATTAAGTATGTCTCTGTCCTATTTCTCCATTGCTTATTTTGCACCCATTCAATATTATTGGCATTGGAATCAGTCTAAAACAGTAGTGATTGATGGTGGAGAACACTACCAAAAACAAAGCTGGAGAAACCGTTGTCAGATAGCAACGGCAAACGGCCCCTTATCTTTAAGCATCCCCATTCTTTCAAATGGTGAGAAGAGCATATGTGATGTACAAATTTCAGACCATGGAAATTGGCAATCAAAACATCTTGTTGCCATTGAATCTGCCTATCAGTCCAGTCCGTTTTTTGAATATTACTACGACGACATTCGGGAATTAATTCAGCAAAAAGGCATCGGTTTGTTTGAATTCAACCGATCCATTCACGAAAAGATGTGCGCCTGGCTTAACATATCCAAGCCATACCACATTCAAACAACTGAATTGCAATTGGAGGATGCTACAAGCAAAATAAACGACTTTAGAGCAAGCATTCATCCCAAAATCAATTGGAAAGAAACCGATTGCGCCTTTCAATCCACACCTTATTATCAAGTTTTTGAGGCCAAATTTGGTTTTTTGGAGAATTTAAGCATTCTTGATCTGCTTTTCAATATGGGACCAGAGTCTATCCTTTATTTGATGGATAGGTCTCAATCATAAATAATTCTGTTCAGCTTTTTAATCTCAAGAATTTCATTGGCAATGTCCATTAAGTCGAGCGCTTTAAAAGTAAGAACATGATTCATGACTTCCTCCATGCTATCGTATTTATTGAAATGCAATAGACTCTTTCCCATGGCCAAAGTCGCATTTTCTTTGTTTTCTGAAGAAATGGCCATCTGCCCAAAAAGCTGATTTTGAGCAGACTTTAATTGCCTATCGGTGAGCTTATTATCCATGAGCAGCCTCAATTCTTTTTCAACAATGGTCAAACATTGATCCAAATTGGAGGGATCGGTACCAAGATAAATGGTAAACAATCCTGTATCGGAATAGGAGGAAACCCCCGACTCCACAGAATACACCAATCCACGCTTTTCTCTCAAAGAAACATTCAAACGGCTGTTCATCCCCGGCCCTCCAAGGATGTTGCTGAGCAACACCATCCCAACCCTCTTTGGATCATTCAACGCATAATTTTTGCCACCAATAATCACATGCGCCTGGTGCGTATCTTTATGAAGCGTTTGGATCATTCCCCGATGCGGATTCGGCAGCAGGGAGTTCGATTTCATCGCTTTTTTCCTAGGCAAAACCGACAAATACTTATCGATTAATTTATTGAAATGCTTCGTTGAAATGGAGGATTGTGAATAAAATACAAGCCTCTCCGTATCATAATTCCTTTCTAAGAAATCCACAAAATGCTGCTGGTCAAAAGCATTCAAAGAATCTGGTGATCCCAAAATACGTCTTCCAATGGGATGCTGCCCATACAATAAAGCTTCAAAATCATCAAAAATCAGATCCGAGGGAGAATCTTCATATGAATTGATTTCATCCATGATGACCAAACGCTCTTTCTCAATCTCTGAAGTTTGAAAGACGGAGTGATGCACCAAATCTGTCAACAATTCAATGGCCCTTTCATAGTCTTTTTCCAAAAACATGGAATACACATACAATTCTTCCTTGGTGGTATAGGCATTCAACTCTCCGCCAACGGTTTCCATCCGGTTCAGGATATGATGCGGCCTTCTGTTTGTGGTCCCTTTAAACAACATATGCTCCGTAAAATGAGCCAATCCGGATTCAAAATCCAGCTCATCCCGGGAGCCAACCTGCAGCACAAAACCGCAACAAGAGACCAAACCGACACAGGATTTATGAATCACCCTGATGCCATTGGGGAGGTTTAGAATAGTGGTAGAAGGATCCATCGGTGAGGTCGTTTTCATCTTTTATTTGAATAACTAGCTGCGAACTCTTTCGATAAAGAGTTTTCGTAGGATTGGCAAACCTCGGAAGCGAAATCCAATCCACATTCAATAATGTAGTCCCAATCGGACTCCCTTAAATGTATCAAATCGAATTTTGAAACACCGGCATGATACAAAGCAAATAAAATACCGGCATTGAAATTATCCCCTGCACCCACCGTACTCACCGGCTGAATGGATTTGGACTCATATTGCTTCTTGAAATTTGGCGTTCTGACAACAACACCCTTTTCTGCATACGTACAAATGAAGATTTGCGTGTAGAATTGAATTTTTTCTTTATACACTTTGTCCATATCCGTCGTGTTGTACATATAGAAAAAATCATCCACAGAACCTCGAATAATGTCTGAAAATTCGAAATTTTCAATAAACGTAGGCGTTAAACGAATGGACTCGTTCGCATGTGTAGATCTAAAATTTACATCGTAATACACGATGGCTTTCCTGTCGGTGGCAAATTGAAGCAAATCCAGCATTCTTGGGCGCAAAACCGGGTTGATGGCATAATAGGAACCAAACAGAACCAAATCATCTGCTTCCAGGATTGGATACCCAGTTTCAAGCCTATTGTTTGGATAATCTTTGTAAAAAAGATATTCAGCATCATTTTGCGCATTTAAAAAAGCCAGTGAAACGGGCGATTTTCCATCAGGGAAAGTATCAATGTATTCAGTCGTCAGATGACTTTCAGCCATATAATCCTTGATGATTTTCCCAACCCTGTCATTTCCAATTTCGCTGATAAAAATTGCAGGCAAGCCCATACGTCCCAACGATATTAAACCATTGAATGAAGATCCACCCGGAACAGCACGAACTGGCTGATTCTCTTTAAAAAGGATATCCAGAATGGTTTCACCAATGCCTACAATCTTCTTCATATATCTAAATTTAAAAAAATGGAGTCAAACTTAAGGTATTCAGCTATAATAGGCAAGAAAATCAGGATAATATTTGAAAAAATATGTCTACCTTTGCACCCGCTGTTGCTGATAACAGCATTTAAATTAATTTAATGAAGACATTTGAAGAATTGGGAATCGCACCCGCTATTTTAAAAGCGATTTCCGACCTGGGTTATGAACAGCCCATGCCCGTACAAGAAGAAGTTATTCCATTCTTACTTGGCGATGACAACGACGTCATAGCCTTAGCTCAAACCGGTACAGGAAAAACGGCAGCATTCGGTTTGCCTATTATCCAAAAAATTGACGTTTCAACTTTCAAACCACAAGCATTGGTTCTTTGTCCTACCCGTGAATTGTGTTTACAAATTGCAGACGATTTAAACGACTATTCCCAATACATCGATGATTTAAAAGTTTTGCCGGTATACGGTGGATCCAGCATTGAAAGCCAAATTAAAACGTTGAAAAGAGGTGTGCACATTGTTGTTGCAACTCCAGGCCGTCTATTGGATTTGATGAACAGAAGATGCGTTGACTTAAGAAGCATTAAAAACGTCATTATGGACGAAGCAGACGAAATGCTCAATATGGGTTTTTCGGAAAGTATCGATGCCATCCTGGCTGAAGTGCCCACAGAAAGAAACATGTTGCTATTTTCTGCGACAATGCCCTCCGAAATCGCACGCATTACTGGAAAATATATGAAACATCCACGTGAAATCGTGGTCGGAAACAAAAACGAAAGTACTGCCAATGTGAAACATGTATATTACATGGTTCATGCCAAGGATAAATACCAGACATTGAAACGTATTGCAGACTTTTATCCAAACATTTACGGGATTATTTTCTGCCGTACAAGAAAAGACACCCAAGAAATTGCAGACAAACTGATTCAAGACGGATATAGTGCAGATTCTCTACACGGAGACCTCTCTCAATCTCAAAGAGACTACGTGATGAATAAATTTCGTCTCAGAACCATTCAATTGCTTGTTGCAACCGATGTTGCAGCTAGAGGATTGGATGTGAACGATTTGACACATGTCATCAATTTCAGTTTGCCCGATGATGCTGAAACTTATACACACCGAAGTGGTAGAACCGGTAGAGCAGGGAAAACAGGCATCTCCATTGCCATCACCCACATCAAGGAAAAAGGCAAAATCAAGGAGATTGAGCGTAAAATCAACAAAACTTTTGTTGCTGCCACCATGCCAACTGGTCAGGCAATTTGTGAAAAACAAATATTCCATTTTTTCGATCAAATTGAAAAAGTAAAAGTGAATGAAGAAGAAATTCAGCCTTTACTTCCTCAAATTTACAGGAAACTGGAATGGCTTGAAAAAGAAGATCTTTTGAAACGCGTTGCCTCATTGGAACTTAATCGAATGTTGGAATACTATCGCGATACGCAAGATATCAATACAGTAGATGAAAATTCCAAAAGAGAACGCCCTGAAAGAGACAGAGAATCGACAGGACCTGAACCCGGATTTAGCAAAATCTTTATCGGATTGGGTAAAATGGACGGCATCAACCCCAAAAATCTCATGGATTTGGTCAATGATTATGTTGAAGGCCGCGTTCGAATCGGGAAAATCGATTTCTTTACCAGATATTCGCTTTTTGATGTAGAAGAAGCCTCTGCTAAAACAGTCGTCAATGCGCTTCGCAATTTGGATTTCCTTGGAAGAAATGTCAAGGTTGATTTTGCCACAGAAGAGCAAATGAACCGTGGACAAAAGGAAAAATACGGTGAAGGTTCCAGCAACCCTTTCAGAAAAGGCCGTTCACAAGGTGGTGGAGGCTACAAAAGAGAAGGTGGAAGCAGGGATAGAAAACCTGGTGCTTCTGGTTCAGGCGGTTACAAAAAGAGTTCAGGAAACGCTGGAGGAGGAAGAAGAGATGACAAGCGATCAGGCGGTTATGGCGGAAGCTCCGAGAGAAGAAATAAAAAATATTAATGATTCAGTATGGCTGCCCCTCATAAGGCAGCCATCATTTTGTAAAATATGATTACGATTGACGCCCTTACCGTTGCCTTCAACGGCAGCACTTTATTCAAAGACATTTCTTTTGTCATCAATCCAAAGGACAGAATTGCCCTGATGGGGAAAAATGGCGCAGGTAAATCCACCCTTTTAAAGATTTTGGCAGGCGTCAAAGAAGCAACCAAAGGCAGCATCACCAAGCCTGGCGATTTAAAAATAGCGTATTTGCCACAGCATTTGCTCACCAATGACGATACAACCGTTTTTCAGGAAACAGCAAAAGCATTTTCCCATTTACACGCATTGGAAAACGAGATCGCAAAAATCAATGAAGAGCTATCCATTCGAACAGATTACGAATCAGACGAATACATGCAGTTGATTGAAAGGGTTTCCAGCTTGAGTGAAAGCTTTTATCAAATCGAAGAAATCAATTACGATGGCGAAATAGAAAAAATGCTGTTGGGATTGGGCTTCAACCGTTCTGACTTCACACGACCTACAGCCGAATTTAGCGGAGGGTGGAAAATGAGAATAGAATTGGCCAAATTGTTGCTCAAGAATCCGGATGTATTGCTTTTGGACGAACCAACCAATCATCTGGACATCGATTCCATTCAATGGTTTGAAGACTATTTGATGAACAGCGGGAAAGCCGTTGTCTTGATTTCCCACGACAAAGCCTTTGTAGACAATATTACGACCAGAACCATTGAAATAACAATGGGTAAAATCTACGATTACAAAGCCACCTACTCCCATTATCTGGAGCTCAGAAAAGAACGTCGCGAACAGCAGCTCAAACAATACGAAGAGCAACAGAAATTTATTGCAGACACACAAGACTTTATTGAACGCTTCAAAGGCACCTATTCCAAAACCCTGCAAGTCCAATCCAGGGTAAAAATGCTGGAAAAACTAGAAAGAATAGAAGTCGATGAAGTCGATCACTCTGCCCTGAAACTCAGGTTTCCACCCTCACCAAGATCGGGTTCCTATCCGGTGATTGTTGATTCCGTCACAAAAAAATGGGATGAAAAAATCGTGTTCACAAATGCCAATTTTACCCTGGAGCGCGGCGACAAAGTTGCCTTTGTCGGAAGAAATGGAGAAGGGAAATCATCCATGGTAAAATGCCTCATGAATGAAACCCATTTTCAGGGAGAAATCAAAATCGGCCACAATGTAAAAATCGGATATTTCGCTCAAAATCAGGCATCTTTGTTAGATGAAGACAGAACCGTGTTCGAAACCATCGATGTCGTTGCCGTAGGAGAAGTTCGAACCAAAATCAAAGACTTGTTGGGCGCATTCATGTTTGGAGGAGAAGCCTCAAATAAAAAAGTCAGCGTGCTTTCCGGAGGCGAAAGAACCCGTCTGGCCATGATCAAACTTTTGTTGGAGCCAATCAATCTGCTTATCTTAGACGAGCCGACCAATCACCTGGATATGAAAACAAAGGACATCCTCAAGCAGGCTTTGCAACATTTTGACGGCACACTCATCGTCGTCTCACATGACAGAGATTTCCTCGATGGATTGGTCAAAAAAGTGTATGAATTTGGGCAAAACAAAGTGGTAGAACATTTGGAAGACATCTATGGATTTTTGAACAAAAAGAAATTTGAACACTTAAACGAAATTGAACGCAATTCAAAAAACAGTTGAATGGAACGGTATAGATGTCGTCGTGTTGAAAAAAAACATGACAAACATCCGATTGACCATCACCAGAGATGGAACACTAAAACTATCTGTACCAAGTAGGTTTTCAGAAAAACAGGCCCTCCATTTTTTAGAGGGAAAAAAGGCATGGATAGAAAAACACCTTCAAACGCGACTGCTTGCCAAATCTGAATATACCAACATCAATGGCGTTCCCTATTTGGGGAAATGGGTTGAATACAGCATTCAATATCAAGAAATTGGGTCGACCATAAAATGGAACGAAGCAGGGAAAATGAACATTGCCCTTAAACGAGGCTGCACCACAGAAATCATTCCCAAATTATTGGATGCCTTTTACAAAATAGAACTTCAAAAACACGTCATGCCCTTCCTTCGAAAATGGGAACAGACGCTTGGCGTTCAGGCAAATACCATTTCATTTAGAAAAATGACGACCCGATGGGGCACCTGCAACATCATCAAAAAACGCATTCTTTTCAACACAGACCTTTGCAAACACGATCCGACATGTATGGAATACATCGTTTTACACGAATTGTGTCACCTGATAGAAAGTGGACATGGAAAAGCATTTAAAGCATTGATGGACAAACACATGCCAGATTGGCGTTCCATCAGAAAAAAACTCAAAGAAAACGACTTAATTTTTTCCTCGAACAAAATACTTTTTCAATAAAGGTTGAGCTTTCAGTTCCCCAAACAGCACATACAAGGCCAGGGCCAACAGCAGAAGCGTTCTAAGCCCCATTTCCAGGTACAAATGGTCTAGTTGAATCTTCATCCCAATGAAGTACAACACCAGTGTTAGAGCGGCATATTTAAAGGCTGACAACAAGTCATATTTGACAGGGAAATACTTCTTACCGAGCAACCACGAAACCAACATCATGACCAGAAAACAGAACAGGGAAGACCAGGCAGAAGCAACGTAACCATAAAGCGGAACAAAAACCAAATTACCAATCACGGTCACCAGCAATCCAACGATAGAAATCACGGCCCCCCAATCTGTTTTATCCGACAATTTGTACCAAAACGAAAGGTTGAAAGTAATTCCCTGGAAAATGTAGGAAACCAGGACAATAGGTACAACCTGAAGTCCAACCCAATAATCTTTATCAATCATCAATTTCAGCAAATCCAAATAATACATGACCCCCAAAAAAACAAAAGCAGAAAAAATGATGAAGTACTTCATCGCTTCTGAATAGGCTGCCGTATCGTTCTTTTGCTTGTGTTTGGAAAAGACGAAGGGTTCATAAGCATACCTGAATGCCTGCGTAAACATCATCATAACGATGCCCAACTTAAAACAAGCAGTATATATCCCCAGTTGCGTCAAACCCTGATCACCACCGCCAAGCAAATATTTCAAAATCATCTTATCAAGCGACTGATTCATGATGCCGGCAATCCCCAAAACCAATAGAGGTAAAGAATATCTCATGAGCGGTTTGAACAGGCGTGGATTGAAAACAAATTTTGGTAACAACCAATATTTGGACATCAACAACAAGCCAAATACAGACGAAATGACATTCGATAAAAAGACATACCCTACGCCGTAATCAAGTTGATAGAACCAAGAAATGAGTGATGGATGGTGTTTGTAAATGAGGGGGCAAATCCACAAGAAAAACAAATTGAAGAAGATATTCACCCCGATCATCGCCATTCTGACCGTGGCAAAAAACAGTGGCCTCTTTTGAAACCGAATCCAGGCAAAAGGCAATGCACTGAAGGCATCAATGGCAACTGTAAATCCCATCATCCAGACAAAATCCGGATGAGATTCATACTGTAAAATGGAAGAAACCGGTCGAAGAAAAAGACTGATAACCAGAATGAAAGCCAAGGAAGTGGCTGCCAGTGAAATCAAAGATGTCGAATAAACGATATGGGCTTGATTTTTATACTTGTTGGCGAATCTGAAAAAGCCTGTTTCTAATCCATACGTTAAAATGACCAGCAACAAGGCCGTCCAGGCGTACAACTCTCCTACCATCCCATAGTCTTTGGGCTGACTCAACATATGGGTATAAAATGGCATCAAACACCAATTCAAGAAACGGCCAAGAATGCTACTTACCCCATAAATAGCCGTATCTTTCACCAACAACCTCATTTCAGCCATAAATCAGCTTCATTAAATACATGGAATAAGTACGCAAAAATGCTAAAACAAAGACGCATCTGGCATGGATTTATGTTTGCCAAGATGCTTCCAGGCCAAATCGGTCACTTCCCTACCTCTGGGCGTTCTTTTTAAAAAACCCTCCTGAATCAAAAACGGCTCGTAAACCTCTTCAATCGTACCAGGATCCTCACTCAATGCCGTAGACAAGGTTGACAATCCAACCGGCCCCCCTTTGAATTTCTCAATAAGCACCAAAAGAATCTTATTGTCAATTCTGTCTAGACCATATTGATCAATGTTCAGCGCCTCCAAGGCATATTTAGCAATCTCTAAATCAATAATGCCTGAACCCTTCACCTGAGCAAAATCGCGCACCCTTCGAAGCAAGGCATTGGCAATTCTGGGCGTACCTCTGCTCCTTCCGGCAATTTCTTCTGCAGCATCTTTGTTGCAATGAATGGCCAAAAGCTTGGCAGATCGAAGAACAATACTGGTAAGAACTTCCGATTTATAATATTCCAAATGGCAATTGATTCCAAATCGGGCACGCAAAGGAGCCGTCAACAATCCACTTCGTGTGGTGGCTCCTATCATAGTGAAAGGATTGATTTCCAACTGTATAGACCTTGCTGACGGGCCTTTGTCAATCATGATATCAATTCTATAATCTTCCATTGCCGAATAGAGATACTCCTCAACAATGGGACTAAGACGATGAATCTCATCAATAAACAGCACATCATTGGGTTCTAAAGCCGTTAAAACCCCGGCCAAATCGCCTGGTTTATCCAACACAGGGCCGGAAGTGAGCTTCATGCCCACTCCCAATTCATTGGAAATAATATTTGAAAGGGTCGTTTTGCCAAGTCCGGGCGGTCCATGTAGTAAAATATGATCCATGGCTTCACCCCGCATCTTAGCGGCGGAAACGAAAATGCGCAGATTTTCAACAATTTTCTCCTGTCCTTTGAAATCGGAAAACCTCAGCGGGCGAAGTGCTTTGTCGACATCCAGCTCTTCATTATTTTGCTTTTCGTCACGTATGTTAAATTCTTCGCGCATATTTCTGGGTTTTCAGGGCAAATTTACAGAAACTTTTACAATAAACGACCGTCGCTTCTTTTTTGTATTTTTGTAGTCAAATATCAAACAATATGGCACTGAACTATATTTGGATCGCCTTTTTTCTCATCGCAGGCATCGTAGCATTGTTTCAATTGCTCCTATTTCAAGACACCACGGTTTTTGAACGCATGATGACAGCCAGCTTTGACTCGGCAAAAATGGCAGTATTGGACATTTCCTTGCCCTTGGCAGGTATCATGACCTTGTGGTTGGGCATCATGAATATAGGCGAAAAAGCAGGAGCCATTCGATTATTATCAAAAATTGTGGGGCCATTTTTCCAGAAATTATTCCCGGAAATACCCAAAAATCATCCGGTGAATGGCCAATTATTGATGAATTTTTCGGCAAACATGCTAGGGCTGGACAATGCGGCGACACCAATGGGACTAAAAGCCATGCAAAGTTTGCAAGATTTGAATCCCCAAAAAGAAACAGCGTCCAATGCTCAAATCATGTTTTTGGCTTTAAACACCTCGGGATTGACCATTATTCCAATCAACATCATTGCGCAAAGAGCCATCCTGGGCTCGGTCAATCCAACCGATGTCTTTATTCCCATTCTCATTTCAACCTTTGTATCGACCCTGGTCGCCATTTTATTTGTAGGATACAAACAAAAGCTTAACCTCTTGAATCCATGTGTATTGGGATGGATTGGCGGCATTTCAGCCTTCCTCTTTGGCCTAACCTACTGGTTTTCAACGATGGACAAAGCACAAATGACCGAAACTTCCGGATTGCTAAGCAACATCATCATCTTCGGCATCTTATTTGCTTTTATTCTCGGAGCATTCATTAAAAAAGTCAACGTTTGGGAAGCCTTTATTGACGGGGCCAAAGGGGGATTTGAGACCTCGGTTAAAATCATCCCATACCTTGTAGGAATGCTCGTTGGAATCGGAGTTTTCAGAGCCAGTGGCGCAATGGATCTGCTCATGAATGGCATCAAATCCATTGTGGAAAGTGTTCAATTTGATACCCAATTCGTCGATGCGCTACCAACAGCTTTGATGAAACCACTCAGTGGAAGCGGTGCCAGAGGCATGATGCTGGATGCCATGAAAACATTTGGAGCCGACTCTTTTTCCGGTCGTTTGTCTTGCATGTTTCAGGGAGCAGCAGATACAACCTTTTACATCGTTGCACTTTATTTTGGTTCCGTAGGAATTAAAAAAACCCGGTACGCCATTGGGGCCGGCTTGTTGGCCGATTTGGCCGGAGTCATTGCTGCCATTGTGTTGGCCTACACCTTTTTTCAATCATAAATCATGGTAAGATTCCACAGTGAACATATCGAAATGCCATCCATTGATGAAGGAAAAATTGTTGCATGGATGGAGAAAGTAGCCAACTCTTTCAACAAAAGTATCGGAGACGTTCAATATTTGATTTGTACAGATGAAAAAATGCTGGAATACAACAATTTGCACTTGAACCACGATTATTATACAGACATTATCACATTTGATTACAGCCAAAACCCTTACATTTCGGGTGACATATACATTGGATTGGAAACAGTAAAGAGCAATGCCGCCTTATTAAAAAAGCCTTTTCAAGAGGAATTTTACAGGGTTTTGATTCATGGCATTCTGCATCTTTGTGGACTCAAAGACAAAGAAGCTAAAGATGAAATAAGGATGCGTGAAGAAGAAGACAAAGCACTTTCCATGCTCATATATTAACATATATAACACAGATATAATAAGATGAATTTCATATACGATGTCATCGTGGTCGGAGCTGGTCACGCAGGATGTGAGGCTGCTGCCGCCGCAGCCAATTTGGGTTCAAAGACCTTGCTCATCACCATGGACATGAATAAGATCGCCCAAATGAGCTGTAATCCGGCCATGGGGGGTATCGCAAAGGGACAAATTGTTCGTGAAATTGACGCATTAGGTGGTCAATCAGCCATCGTAACAGATCAAACAGCCATTCAATTCAGGATGCTGAACCGATCTAAAGGCCCTGCCATGTGGAGCCCGAGATCACAAAGCGACCGTACTAAATTCTCCGAATATTGGAGAGCAATCCTTGAAAACACCACCAACCTGAATATCTGGCAAGATACCGTTACAGCATTACACTTCAATCCGGATGGTTCAGTCAACGGAGTCATTACAACCATTCAGGCAAAATTTTACGCAAAGTGCGTTGTCCTGACCAACGGAACCTTTCTAAATGGGCTGATTCATGTGGGGAAAGCCCAATATCACGGAGGAAGAATGGCAGATTCTGCCTCTTATGGGATCACAGAACAGCTCTCTTCTATGGGAATCGCTTACGATAGAATGAAAACCGGAACGCCTGTAAGAATTGATGCAAGAAGCGTCAATTTTGACCTCATGGAAGAACAAAAAGGAGATGTAGATGATCACAAATTTTCATATTTGGATTTCAAGCCCAGGCCGCTAAAGCAACAAAGCTGTTGGATTTGTTACACGAACCCGGAGGCACACAGTATTTTGCACAATTCCATCGATGAATCGCCCTTATACAACGGACAAATCAAAAGCATTGGTCCACGATATTGCCCAAGCATTGAAACTAAAATATTTACATTCTCGGATAAAGACCAGCATCAGTTGTTTCTTGAGCCAGAAGGCGAAACAACCAATGAAATGTACTTAAACGGATTCTCTTCATCTTTACCACTATCGGTTCAAATAAAGGCGTTGGAAACGATTCCATGCTTTAAAAATGTGCAGATTTTCAGACCTGGATATGCCATTGAATACGATTTTTTTGATCCTACACAGCTTAAACACAACTTAGAAACAAAGAAAATCAAAAACTTGTTTTTTGCAGGTCAAATCAACGGAACCACTGGATACGAA
This sequence comes from uncultured Bacteroidales bacterium, assembly GCA_964472175.1. Classification (GTDB taxonomy): domain Bacteria; phylum Bacteroidota; class Bacteroidia; order Bacteroidales; family UBA1402; genus UBA8389. Next base: position 68,497 of record CAYYJF010000001.1, read on the forward strand.
GAAGCTGCAGGTCAAGGCTTGATGGCAGGCATCAACGCACACATCAACTGTCATGGTGGCGATCCTTTTGTTTTACAAAGAGATGAAGCCTATATTGGCGTATTGATCGATGATTTGGTCACAAAAGGCGTCGATGAACCGTATAGAATGTTTACCTCCAGATCAGAACATCGCATACTTTTAAGACAAGACAATGCGGATATGAGATTGACAGAAAAAGCATACCAGCTAGGATTGGTGAAGAAAAACAGATTTAAATTATTCACAAAGAAAAAGAAAGAAGTCGATTCACTGATTGAATTTTGCTCAAATTACTCGATCAAAGCGTCCATCATCAACCCTGTTTTGGAAGCATTAAACACCGCCCCTCTGAAACAAGGGGTGAAGTTAAAAGACCTGATTCAACGTCCACAGCTCAATTTTGACAATCTAAAACAGCATATTGAAGCCTTAAATCAAAAAATTGAAAAAATTGACTGCTTAAAAGAAGAAATCATTGAAGCTGCAGAAATTCAAATCAAGTATGAAGGTTATATTGAAAGAGAGCGTGGCATCGCAGAAAAGATAAACAGATTGGATCAAATTAAAATTTTGGGCAAATTTGAGTACGACAACATCCAATCGCTCTCTATTGAAGCAAGGCAGAAACTTAAAAGGATACAACCAGAGACCATCGGGCAGGCATCCCGAATACCAGGTGTATCTCCAAACGACATCAACGTCTTGCTCTTATTGATGGGTAGATAAACTGTTCCACGTGGAACAAATAAATTGTAACAAATTGATAACCTGCTAAATGCAATATTAGAAAACCAGATTGGCGACCTTTATGGCAGAATTTGACACATACCAAGCTATCAAAAACAAACTCGAGAGAATTCCCGAGCAGCCAGGAGTGTATCAATATTTTGGCATTGACGGAGAAATCATTTATGTTGGGAAAGCGAAAAACCTAAAGAAAAGGGTGATGAGCTATTTCAATAAAGACCACCATGATTCGCCAAAAACAAAAATATTGGTTAAAAAAATTCGGGATATTCAATACATCGTTGTTGCAGATGAAGAAGACGCATTGCTTCTTGAAAACAACCTCATCAAAGAATATAAGCCAAAATACAACATCCTTCTCAAAGACGATAAGACCTATCCGAGTATTTGTATTAAAAAAGAGCCTTTTCCCCGAATATTTCAGACAAGAAAAATAGAAAAAGACGGTTCAGAATATTTTGGCCCCTACTCCAATGCGTCCATCATTCGGGCTTTGCTTCAATCCATACGCAATATTTACCCGATAAGAACGTGCAAATTGCCTTTATTGGAAAAAGACATCAAACAAGGAAAATACAAGAGCTGTCTTGAGTTGCAAATAAAAAAATGCATGGGCCCATGTATCGGTTTGCAACAGATGGATGCATACATGGAAAATATTCGGGAAATCCGTGAAATATTAAAAGGCAATACAGCATTGATCAGCAAAAAACTGTTCAATGAAATGCAAAATCTTTCAAAAGATATGAAATTTGAGGAGGCGCATCAAATCAAAAATAAATACGATTTAATCGAGCAATTTAAAAGCAAATCGACGGTCGTTAATACAAAAATTGATCAAATAGAAGTCTATTCCTATGCGGAAATTGATCAAACAGCCTTGGTCAATCATTTATTCATCGTTCAAGGATGCATTGTTAGAGGACTCACCTTAGATTACAAAAAAAAGGTCGAAGAATCGAAAGAATCTGTTCTCAGTTCAGCCATTTTTGAAATACAATCCAGGTTTAACAACGTTGGGAAAAAGGTGATCGTGCCTTTTGAGCCGGAGATGAAAGCAAAAAACATTGAATACATACTTCCCACAAAAGGCGATTATAAAAAACTCTATGATTTATCCGTTCAAAACGTGAAGCAATACAAGGTTGAGCTTCTTAAACAGAAAGAAAAACTTCATCCGGAACAAAGGAGCATTCGGATACTGAGTACATTGAAAGCAGACCTGCAGTTATCTTCACTCCCATTGCACATTGAATGTTTTGACAATTCTAATATTCAAGGGCAATTCCCGGTCTCTGCATGTGTTGTCTTCAAAAATGCAAAGCCATCGAAAAAAGACTACAGACATTTCAATATCCGCACCGTCGAAGGACCAAACGACTTCGCTTCGATGGAAGAAGTCTTGCATAGAAGATACGAAAGAATCCTCCACGAAGAAGGCCCATTACCCCAGTTGATCATCGTTGATGGTGGGAAAGGTCAGCTTTCATCGGCAGTGAGCGTGCTGGAAACATTGGGCATCAACCATAAAATTGCCATCATTGGCATCGCCAAAAATTTAGAAGAAATATTTTTTCCCTACGACTCTGTACCCATCTATTTGAACAAAGACAGCGAGTCACTTAAACTTATTCAACACCTTAGGGATGAAGCACATAGGTTTGGAATCAGCCATCACCGAAATCAGAGAAGTAAGGCACAAACACATTCCATCTTAGATGACATCAAAGGGGTTGGACCAAGCACAAAAATAGCATTATTTCAGCACTTCAAAACCATTCAACAAATGAGAAAAGCCAGCTTGGAGGAGATGGAAAAGGTGGTTGGGAAACAAAAATCAAGGTTGATAAAGGACTATTTTGAACAACAATGAAAGCACTCATTCAAAGGGTAAAGAAGGCAAAAGTGACAGTCAATGGGGAGATTACAGGAGCCATTGATGATGGTATGCTGGTTTTCATCGGCGTTGAAAAAGATGATAATAAAGAAGATCTGGCCTATATTTGCAAGAAAATTGTGAACCTTCGAATTTTTTCAGATGCGGAAGGCAAAATGAACCATTCGATCATAGATAAGGAATATAATATTCTGTTAATCAGCCAATTTACACTCACGGCAAACACAAAAAAAGGGAACAGACCCTCTTTTATTGAAGCAGCAGCACCGGAGATTGCCGTTGAAATGTATCAGGAGATGATTGAAACCTTGAGTCTGGTCATGGGGAAAAAAATACAAACCGGAATATTTGGAGCAGATATGCAAGTAGAATTAATCAACGATGGGCCAGTAACCATTCCCATTCAATCAAGATAAGATGGAAACAATTACACTAAGTCAAGCGCAAGAAATGGTGGACGATTGGATCAGGGAATACGGCGTAAAGTATTTCAACGAGTTAACCAATATGGCCATTTTAACAGAAGAAGTGGGTGAACTTGCACGGATTATTGCACGTACCTATGGCGAACAATCCTTTAAGTCAACCGATAAAGAATCTAGTATTTCGGAGGAACTGGCAGATGTGTTGTGGGTTATCCTATGTTTGGCCAATCAAACGGGGACCGATCTAACCAAGGCATTTCAGCATACGATACAAAAGAAAACAATCAGAGACAACACCAGACATTTAAACAATAAAAAACTTACAGATTGATGGGAAAAATTGAATCAGTTTTGAAGGAGTATCCAAAAATGGATTATCAGAACATAGAAAACGACATTCAAAAGATCATAGAAAAACGGGCTAATGGCTATAAAAATCAAAAAACCTACAGTGCACTATTCAACTGTTTGGATTTGACCAGCCTCAATACAACAGATAACGAACAATGCATTTCTGATTTGGTTCAAAAAGTGAACCTCCTACCCGAGAAATTCCAGGAAATGCCACAAGTCGCGGCCATTTGTATTTATCCATCTTTTATCAAGATTGTGAAAGAAGAATTGACTGAATCGATCGAAATCGCATCGGTTTCAGGCGGTTTTCCACACGCACAGACCTTCATGGAGGTTAAGGTAGCAGAAACAGCCTTATGCGTACTGGAAGGCGCCACAGAGGTTGATTGTGTGCTTTCTGTAGGGGAACTCAAAGAAAAAAGGTACGATGAAATCGTAGAAGAACTTCAGGAAATGAAGGCCACTTGTAGAAACGCTACACTGAAAGTGATATTGGAAACAGAAGCCCTTACTTTGGATGAAATCAGAATCGCCAGCATTCTTTGTTTGGAATCCGGTGTTGACTTTATCAAAACTTCGACAGGAAAAATGAAAGTGGGAGCCACTTTAGAGGCCGCTTACGTGATGCTGCATACCATAAAGGACTATGCTGAACTTAGGGGTGAAAACAAAGGGTTTAAGGCAGCCGGTGGCATTTCAACAGCTGAAGAAGCCATCAAATACTATAGCCTGGTTGATGAGATCCTTGGAGCAGAATGGTTGAACAATCAACGATTAAGATTTGGGGCAAGTAAATTGGCAAACAGCTTGCTTTCAGAATATTATGGAAAGCAAATTAACTACTTCTAACTTATTTACTACGATTGATGGCATATTCCAAACAACTTAAAAGCGCTTGTTTGTAAACGGAATCCTTGAAACCATTCAGGGATTCTACAGCCATCAGTTTGAAATCCATCATCCTTTTTTCGGCATAAGATATGCCGCCGTATTCCTGCACAAATAAGCTTAGTTTATTGAGATTCTCTGAAGAATATTGCTTATTTCGAATCATATTTTTGACGCTTCGCGTCTGATTATCTGGCGCATGTTCAAGGGCATAAATCAAAGGCAAAGTCATTTTTCCTTCCTTCAAATCGTTGCCTGTGGGTTTGCCGATGTCGCTCGAATCAAAATAATCAAAAATGTCGTCTTTGATTTGAAAAATCATTCCCAAATACTCGCCAAATTTTTGTAATTGGGCTTCCTCCTCTTTTGAAGCCTCAGCTGTAATCGCGCCAGCTTGACAGCAGAATGCAAAAGTGACAGCAGTTTTCAATTTAATGACATGGAGATACGCTTGTTCATCAATGATCAACTTCTTTTCATTGGAAACCTGCATCAATTCGCCATCTGAAAGATCGCAACCAAGTTTTGAGAGCAAAAACGTAATTTCTCTCGATTTGATCTGACGCGTTAAATAAGCAGCTTTTGATAAATAATAATCCCCAACTAGAATTGCTACCCGATTGTTCCACAGGGCATTAACTGAATACCTGGAACGACGTTCAAAGGTCTGATCAACCACATCATCGTGCATCAAACTGGCTGTATGAAGCAGCTCCAATGATACAGCTGCTGTAATTGTATCATCATTCAAACGATCGAGCAGTGAGGCAGAAAGCAGCGTGATAATGGGTCTTAATTCTTTGCCTTTAGACAATCTAACATATTGCAAAATCTTACCCAACAGGAAATTGTCGGTTTGTATCGCCAATTCAAAAGCCTTTTGATATGCTTTGAATTCCTTTTCAACCGGTTTGCGAATTTGATCAATCATACAAAAAAGTTATGCAGACAAAAGTAATAAAAAAAAAGGGGTTGCTCATTTTTTTGTACTTTTACATGGATAGACAAACCCCATTAAACCCATCAAACTGTATGAGTCATTCTACCGATGAGAAATTGTATTTACTAGATGCCTACGCCCTTATTTACAGAGCTTATTATGCATTTATGAAAAGCCCTCGAATGAATTCAAAGGGCGAAAACACATCGGCAGTATTTGGATTTTTAAACACGTTGGAAGACTTGATCAGGAAACATAATCCCAGTCACCTTGCTGTGGTATTTGATCCACAGGGGCCAACTTTCAGACATTTGGCTTATGAACCTTACAAAGCGCAAAGAGAAAAAACACCTGAGGTCATTTCCTGGTCGGTTCCATGGATTAAAAAATTACTACAGGCATATCAAATTCCAATATTGGTGGTAGATGGATTTGAAGCAGATGATGTTCTTGGAACCATCGCAACTTTGGCTTCAAAAGAGTCCTTGACAACTTACATTGTTTCACCCGATAAAGATTTGGGGCAAGTCATTGATTCACATATCTTTCAATTCAAACCAAAATTTGGATCAAACGAATTTGAGGTCTTTGGGCCAAAAGAAGTCACTGAGAAATATGGTTTGAAAAGCCCGCTTCAGATGATTGACTACCTTGGATTGGTGGGCGATTCTTCTGACAACATTCCCGGATGCCCTGGGGTTGGTGCTGTCACTGCAAAAAAATTACTGGATCAATTTGACAACATAGAAACTTTGCTGGAAAACACCGATCAACTGAGCGGTTCTGTTAAAACGAAAGTTGAAAACAACAAAGATTTGCTCGTCATGTCGAAATTCCTTGCGACCATTCGACTAGATGTTCCCATTGCTTTTGATAAAGAATCGCTGAAAAGAATTGAACCCAACGAATCAGAATTGATGGAGCTCTACCAAAGGTTGGAATTGAGAGGACATCTTCAAAAAATAATTTCGAAGAATAGCGAAAAAGAAAACAGTCAAAAAGAACAAGAAAAAAAAAATCATAAAAAAACCAGCATCGCAAATAATGGACAAACCAGCATTTGGGATGTTGAAGATACCACCATTGTTGTTCCGCAAAAAATAGAGGATCCCAATGCCTTTGAGAATCCAACTTTCCCGACCGATGGACAGGATGCTTCAGAATTTTCAAATCTCAGGGACATTCATTCAGTGGATCACAAGTACTATCTTATTGAATCTGAGGATGAATTCAATGATTTTTATGGTCAGATTTTGGATCAGAAAATTTTTGCATTTGACACAGAAACCAATCACATTGAAGCCATTCATGCAGATTTGGTCGGAATTTCATTTTGCTGGGAAAATCAGAAGGCATTTTACCTCCAAATTTTTAACAATCCAAACAAAGCAAATTTTTTGTCTAAAATAAAAACTTTGCTTGAAAATCCGCTCACCACAAAAATTGGACAAAATCTCAAGTATGACATGATGGTGCTTCGACATTTGGGCATTCAGGTAAAGGGTCCCCTTTTCGATACCATGGTGGCGCATTACTTGATTCAACCCGAACTGCGCCACAATATGGATTTCTTGGCTGAAGTCTATTTGAAATACAAACCGGTTTCCATCGAATCGATTCTTGGCAGCAAAGGAAAGAATCAAAAAAACATGCAAGATTTAACTGCCGCTCAAATTTATGAATATGCAGCTGAAGATGCGGACATCACCTGGCAATTAAAAACGGTCATTGAAAAAGAGTTGGTAGATCAAAAACTGGATGATTTATTCCATCAGGTTGAAATGCCACTGGTTCATGTTCTCTTAGAAATGGAATACGCCGGGGTTGGTCTAGATTTGGATTCACTCAAGCAATCCTCGCTCATATTGAATCGTTCATTGCAATTGTTGGAACAAAATATTCAAGCAGAGTCTGGGATAAATTTCAATGTAAACTCTCCAAAACAAATTGGAGAAGTCCTGTTTGACCATTTAAAAATTGATCAAAAGGCGAAAAAAACCAAAACAGGTCAATATGTAACCAGCGAAGATGTTCTGGAAAAACTGAAATCCAAACATGTGGTGGTTGATTTGATTTTGCAGCAAAGGGGGTTAAAAAAATTGCTGTCAACGTACATTGATGCCCTGCCCGCTTTGATTCATCCCGTTACAAATAAAATTCATACCTCTTTCAATCAGACCGTTACATCTACAGGAAGATTGAGCTCCAGCAATCCCAACCTACAGAACATTCCCATTCGCGAAGAACTGGGCAGGGAAATCAGAAAAGCATTTACAGCCGATGAAGGGACTGTATTTTTGTCTGCAGACTATTCTCAAATTGAATTGAGAATCATGGCCCATTTGAGTCAGGACCAAACCATGATCGAAGCCTTTAAAATGAATGCAGACATACACGCCATTACTGCATCAAAAATCTATAAAATTCCCTTGGAGGAGGTCACTTCTGACATGCGAAGAAAAGCCAAAACGGCAAACTTTGGCATCATTTACGGCATCTCAACTTTCGGTTTGGCAGAAAGAATGAACGTTTCAAGAACAGAAGCCAAAGAATTGATTGATGGTTACTTTCAGACCTATCCAAATGTGAAAAAATATATGGAACAGTGCATTGAAGTGGCCAAAGAAAAAGGCTGGGTAGAAACCCTGTTCCATAGAAAAAGATATTTACAGGACATCTATTCTCAAAATGCCAATGTTCGCAGTTATGCCGAACGAAATGCGATCAACGCACCCATTCAGGGAACAGCAGCAGACATCATTAAAAAAGCGATGATTGACATCCAAAAAGAAATCGAAGCAGAATCGTTGTCAACAAAAATGATCCTTCAGGTGCACGATGAATTGAATTTCATTGTCCCTGTCGACGAATTGGTAAAGGTTAAGGAACTGGTTATTAGGAATATGGAAAATGCAGTGAAACTCGATGTCCCTCTGAAAGTAGATTTGGACTACGGCAAAAACTGGTTGGAAGCACATTCGTAGAATCGACTACTTTTTTGTACTTTTGCGGCTTCAAATCCTATTTAACAATACATGGCTTTACAATGTGGTATCGTCGGACTTCCAAATGTAGGAAAGTCCACCCTTTTCAATTGTCTTTCAAACGCAAAAGCTCAAGCAGCAAATTTCCCTTTTTGCACGATCGAACCCAATGTTGGTGTCATCACCGTTCCTGATGAAAGATTATCGGAATTGGCCAAACTGGTCAATCCTGAACGAATTGTGCCAACGACGGTGGAAATCGTGGATATCGCCGGTTTGGTGAAAGGTGCCAGCAAAGGAGAAGGTTTGGGGAACAAATTTTTGGCAAATATCCGTGAAACGGATGCAATACTGCATGTATTGAGGTGTTTTGAAGACGAAAATGTTACCCATGTCGATGGATCGGTCAACCCGGTTAGGGATAAGGAAATCATCGATTATGAATTGCAGTTGAAAGATCTGGAAACCCTGGAAAGTAGAATTCAGCGCGTTCAAAAAATGGCCCAAACGGGTGGTGACAAACAAGCCAAACAGCAATATGAGGTTTATAGTGCCATCAAAGCGGCTTTGGATAAAGGTCAGTCTGCCCGTACGGTGACTTTTCAAAATAAAGATGAAGAAAAGATTGCTCGTGAATTGTTCTTATTGACCAGCAAACCCGTGTTGTATATCTGCAACGTCGATGAAGCATCCGCGGTCAATGGCAATAAATATGTTGACATGGTCAGAGAATCCATACATGGTGAACAGGCCGATATTTTGATTGTCGCCGCAAAAATTGAATCTGAAATTGCAGAATTTGAAACGTTCGAAGAAAGAGAACTCTTTCTGAATGAAATTGGGTTGCATGAATCCGGCGTAAACCGCTTGATTAAAGCCGCTTACCAATTGTTGAATTTAAGTACCTATTTTACGGTAGGTGTCAAAGAAGTTCGCGCCTGGACATACATTACAGGAAGCAAAGCACCTGTATGCGCAGGGGTCATTCACACCGATTTTGAAAAAGGATTCATCCGCGCTGAAGTCATCAAATACGATGATTACATCCGTTTGGGATCTGAAAATGCGGTCAAAGAAGCAGGAAAAATGTCGGTTGAAGGGAAAGAATACATTGTTCAGGATGGTGACATCATGCACTTTAGATTCAACGTTTAGGCCTATTTCCCTTTCAAAATCTTTTTAATTTCACTCAATTTATTCAGCGCTTCGATGGGCGTCAAATGATCGATGTCTACACGGATGATTTCGTCTCTGATTTGAGACAAAATGGGGTCATCCAACTGGAAAAAACTCAGTTGCATTCCATCCCTTTCCTGCGCAATTTCGGTGGTGGGTTTGTGGAGTGACCCTTTTCTGTTTTCATTTTCCATCTGATCCAGAATGTGGTTGGCGCGCTTCAAAATACTTTGAGGCATCCCTGCCATTTTGGCCACGTGTATGCCAAAGCTATGCTCTGTACCACCACGTACCAACTTTCTTAAAAACAAGACTTTATCTTCACTTTCCCGAACAGAAATGTGATAATTACGTATGCGTGAAAACGATTTTTCCATTTCATTCAATTCATGATAATGGGTTGCAAAAAGCGTTTTGGCTTTAAATTTCGGATGTTCGTGGATGTATTCAACGATAGACCATGCAATGGAAATGCCGTCATAGGTGGAGGTACCCCTGCCCAATTCATCAAACAAAACCAAACTTCTTTGGGATAAATTGTTGATGATGTTTGACGCTTCATTCATTTCCATCATAAAAGTGGATTCACCTGAAGAGATGTTGTCGGAAGCTCCTACCCGGGTAAATACCTTATCTACAAGTCCTATTCTCGCAGCTTCTACCGGAACAAAGCAACCCATTTGGGCCATCAGTACAATAATGGCTGTTTGCCTTAAAAAGGCAGATTTCCCTGCCATATTCGGGCCGGTAATCATTAGAATTTGTTCCGTTGTTCCGTCCATATACACACTGTTGGGAACATATACACCATTTTCTGGCAATTGCGTTTCAATGACAGGATGCCGGCCATTCACAATATCCAACACATCACTGTCTTCGATTTGAGGACGAACATATTTGTTGTGCATCGAAACCAAAGAAAAAGCAAGCAAACAATCCAATTGTGCAATGATGGATGCATTTTTTAGAATGAAAGCAATGTATTGAAGGGTTTCAACCATTAATTCATTGTAGATTCTGGATTCTATGGCTTGAATCTTTTCTTCAGCACCTAAAATCTTTTCTTCATAATCCTTGAGTTCCTGCGTAATATAACGCTCCGCATTGACAAGGGTTTGTTTTCTGATCCAATCTTCGGGAACCTTGTCTTTTTGGGAGTTTCTTACCTCAATATAATATCCAAAAACATTGTTAAAACTGATTCTCAGACTGCTGATACCTGTTCGCAACACTTCTCTTTCCTGAATTTTCAAGAGAAAGTCCTTTCCTGAGTTGGATAATTTGCGCAATTCATCCAACTCCAAATCAACACCTTCTTTGACAACTGTTCCTTTATTCAGCGCAATGGGTGGATTTTCAACAATGGTTGCTCCAATTTTATCCATGATGATTTTACATGGATTCAATTGATGAACAAGCTGTAAAAAGGAGTCGGGAATGTCTTCTTTGATGCTTTGAGCTTCCTGGATGATATTATCAATGGATTGAAATGAGCGGCACAATTCGACCATTTCTCTTGGATTCACTCTCCCAACCGATATTTTGGAAGCAATTCTTTCAATGTCACTGATGGAAGCTATTTTTTCACACAAGAACCGGTTGAAATCTGTGGTTTGAATCAAAAAATCAACCACATCTTGTCTGTTTTGTATGTCCTGAATGTCCTTTAATGGGAATAAAATCCAACGCCGCATCAATCTGGCACCCATCGAAGACTTGGTTTTATCCAAAATATTCAATAAGCTTTTTCCGCCCTCATTGATTGGATTGCAAAGTTCCAGACTTCGAATGGTAAAACGATCCAATCGAACAAACTTTTCTTCTTCAATTCTTGAAATCGACTGAATATGACTTAGTTGCTTGTGTTCAGTCATATCCATATAATACAAAATAGCACCGGATGCAAAAATAGCAAGGGGCATATCCTGAATTCCAAAACCTTTTAAATTGACCGTGTTGAAATGTTTTGTCAGCCTCATTTGCGCTGTTTCCGCTGAAAAAACCCAATCTTCCATTTCAAATTGGGCAGCATGAAAGGAAAATTGTTCTTTTAAAACCGATTTTTTGCTTCTTTCATAGATAATTTCTTTCGGAGCAAACAGATTCAATAGTTTATCGATGGTGTTTAAATCGCCTTCTGAAGTCAAAAATTCGCCCGTTGACAAATCTAAAAAGGCAACACCTGCCCTGTTTTTTTCAATATGCAAACCAGCCAAAAAATTATTCTCTTTGGTATCCAAAATCTGATCATTGGTAGAAACACCGGGAGTAACCAATTCGGTGATGCCACGCTTCACCAGTTTTTTGGTCATTTTCGGATCTTCCAATTGATCACAAATGGCAACTCTTCTACCCGCCCGCACCAGTTTGTATAAATAGTTATCCATGGCATGATGTGGAAAACCAGCCATTTCTATGGGACCTGCAGCACCGTTTGATTTTCTGGTTAAGGTGATGTTTAATATATCGACTACATCTAGAGCATCCTTTCCATAGGCTTCATAAAAGTCTCCTACTCTGAAAAGCAGCAACGCATCGGGATGTTTGCTTTTCATTTCAAAATATTGTTTGATCAGCGGTGTATTTTCAGCAGTTTTATTCAAGGAGTCTATTTTTAATTGATACGGCAAATATAAAAAAAGGATGTTGAAAACCTGTTGGTAAATGTTGATAAGTCCGAATGATTGTGTTGAGAAAAATAAACAACTTCAAAGGATGTGAAAAGTATCCCAGGATACGAACAAGCATCCATAGAGTTATCAACAGAACCGTTTGTAAAAAACCATCAACAACATCTATTTCAACAGTCAACTAAAAAAATGAATATCGTTATATAAATGAACGAAATAGAAAGTTTGATGATTGTTGAAAACTTGTTTACAAACTAAAAAAAATATTCATAACTCAACTTCCTTGATTTTTTTCAATTAAAGTATCAACACTATCAACTGTCTATTATTATCCTTAAATTCTTTTATTTAATAATCTAATGAATAATAATAGGATGTTTGTTTATTTGTTGAGTTCATTATAAAAACTCCAGATAACAATTCCGGCTGCGACCGATACATTCAATGAATGTTTGGTACCAAATTGTGGAATTTCAATGCAAGAGTCGCATAAATCAACCACAGATTGCTGTACACCATGCACTTCATTTCCCAAAATAATGGCATATTTTTTTTGAGTATCCAAGTCTAATTTTTCAAGTGAAATGCTGTTTTGAGCTTGTTCAATGGCGCATACCACATAACCCTCCTGTTTTAAATTTTCTACCACCTTCAAACAATCTGTATGGTATTCCCAATCAACACTAAATTCAGATCCCAATGCGGTTTTATGGATTTCAGGATTGGGTGGTGTAGAAGAAATACCGCATAACACAATTTTTTCAATCAGGAATGCGTCTGCAGTTCTAAATATGGAACCAATATTGTGCATGCTTCTGATATTGTCTAAAACAATGGTCAAAGCAGTTTTTTCACTATTTTTAAAGGCTTCTGTGGAAAGTCTTTGCATTTCCAATATACTTCGTTTTTTCATCTCTCGGATTTTAGGCGTAAAATTAGGAAGAAATGCCTAATTTTGTGTTTTACAATACAATTGAATATGATTGAAATGGATTACATTTCTGAGATAAAAAGACTTAAGAGGGAAAAAGATGCCATTATCATGGCTCATTATTATCAGGCAAATGAAATTCAGGATATTGCTGATTTTATAGGTGATAGTTTGGCATTGGCCCAACAAGCAGCCAAAATTCAATCCAAAATATTGGTGGTATGTGGTGTGTATTTTATGGGAGAAACAGCAAAAATTTTATCTCCTGATAAAAAAGTACTGGTACCAGATGTAAATGCAGGTTGTTCACTGGCTGATAGTTGTAAAGCGGAAGATTTTAAGCTATTTATTGACAAACACCCCAATCATAAAGTGGTGACGTATGTCAATACAACAGCCGACGTGAAAGCTTTAACCGATATTGTTGTCACTTCTTCCAACGCCGTTCAAATCATACAGTCGTTTCCAAAAGACGAAAAAATAATCTTTGGACCAGACAGAAATTTAGGCAATTATATCAATAGTCTGACAGGTAGAAATATGGTTTTGTGGGATGGAGCCTGCCACGTTCATGAGCAATTTTCTGTTGAAAAAATTGTACAATTAAAATTATTGCATCCCAGTGCGCTCATTTTAGCACATCCCGAGTGTAAAGATGTTTTGTTAAAAATGGCCGATTTTATTGGTTCAACCTCGGCCATTATTCAGTACGTTGAACAATCCGGGGAGCAGCAATTTATTGTTGCAACAGAATCCGGTATATTGCATGAACTGAAGAAGAAATGCCCGGATAAGGAGTTTATTCCTGCACCACCGAATGACAGCAGCTGTGCCTGCAACGAATGTATGTATATGCGTTTGAATACCATCCAAAAAATTCATGATTGTTTGTTGAATGAACACAATGAAGTCTTGATTGATGAAGCCATTCGCATCAAAGCCGAAAAACCAATTCGACGCATGTTGGAATTGTCAATCAAATTGAAATGATGTAATCAACAGCTTATGAATCGGATTATTTTTGCCACGAACAACAAACACAAACTGGAGGAAGCTTCCAATATTTTGTCTTCATCCGTTCAGATTGTATCTCTGAAAGAAATTGGTTTTTCAGGTGACATACCTGAAACAGGAAACACGTTGATAGAAAATGCATTACAAAAAGCTAGATACATATTTGATCGATACGCTATGAATTGCATGGCTGATGATACAGGTTTGGAAGTTGAAGCATTGGATGGCCGCCCCGGAGTCTATTCAGCCAGATATGCAGGACCTGAATGTTCGTCTGAAAAAAATATCGAAAAACTACTGTTTGAATTAAAAGAGTGTTCGAATAGAAAAGCAAGTTTTAAAACGGTTGTTGCTTTGATTTTGGAAGGAAAGGAATATTTGTTTGAAGGTGTTGTGGATGGTGAAATTCTGGGCGAAAAATCAGGGAATCAGGGCTTTGGTTATGATCCCGTTTTCAAACCGAATGGAAGTAAGCTAACATTTGCTGAAATGACTTCTGAAAGTAAAAATTCAATCAGTCACAGAGCATTGGCATTTAATAAATTGGCTATTTTCTTAAATCAATGAACAAGGTTTTATTTCCTGTTTTATTTGTTTTGATGCTGCTAAGCCATCCTATTTTTGGACAAGAACCTGTTGGTTTTTGGAGAACCCATTATTCCTATAAAAATGCCAACCAGGTGGTGTTCACCGATCAAATGGTATTTGTTGAAGCAAATCACAAATTATATACGTATCATCCAGCAACCAACGATGTTCAAATTTTAACCAATTTGGATGGTTTAAATGGCAATGATGTTTCAAAAATCGCCTGGTGTTCAGAACAAAAAACCCTGGTTATCATATACATTGATGGAAATATTGATTTCTACCAAAATGGGACGATTTATAATCTGAATGATTTCAAAAAAAAATCACTGACGACAGATAAATCTATCCTGAATCTGAGAATTTATGGCTCTCAGGCGTTTATTTCAACAAAATCGGGATTGTTGGAAGTGGATGTGAAAAGAAAAGAATTTTCCAATGCCTATTTATTTTCGTTTAATTCGGGAGAAAATGCACTTTCTGACGCTGTCATGTATCATGATACTCTGTACATGCTTACACCGGGTGGGATATTTGCCGGCAATAAAAATGACAATTTGCTGGATGCCGACTATTGGAAGCAGGTAGATACTTTTACCAGTAAAAATGCCCATCAATTGATCTGGTTCAATGAATCGTTTATGCTTTTAGACCATTCCGGAAATGTGTTTCGTGGTGAACCGGGTCATTGGAATCCCTTTTTAACCGGAAATAATATTTTATCCATTCAATCTCAGGATTCCATGTTGTTTGCCAATAGTCAGCAATCGACTTACATCTTTGACAAAGCATATATCATGAAGCCAATTGATTTGGGGGTATCAAATGCAGTCGCTTATGATTCAAAGAATAATCTGATTTATCGGGCGCAGGGAAATCAGGGGTTGTCTGAATTGCGTTGGAACGGAGTCCGGTACGAAGTGAAAGCTGATTCCATCTTTCCTGAAGGTCCACCCATGAATCATGCATGGAATTCTTACTATAAAGACGGGCATTTATATGTTACTGGAGGTGGCCGTTGGACAGGCAGGTCTTGGTATCCGGGTGAAGTCGCAAAATTTGATGGAGAAAATTGGACGGATTTATCTGATATACAGTCTGCTACAGACTCTATTGGATATAAGCCTTGTGATTTTTTAAATATTGCAGTAGATCCGCAGGACGATTCACATTATTTTATTACCACTTGGGGCGATGGCTTGTTGGAGTATAAAAATAATAAATTCTACAAGCAATACAATCAATTTAACAGCCCATTAAAAACCATTGTTCCTGGTCGTTATTGTCGCGTTGATGGCGCCATATTTGATCAAAATGGCGATTTATGGGTGCTCAATTCAACCTATTATTCGGGAAGTTTTAAGGCCGATTCAGCGTTGTTTATTTTGAATAAAAATGGCACTTGGTCGAAAAAATTATTTTCTCAATTAAAAGCTTCCCCTACCTGGAATTCGATTTTATTTACCAGAAATAATCAGGTTTGGTTGAATTCTGCAAGGGTGTTAAACGGCATTTTTGTTTTTGACAATACAACGACTACAAACCCAAGTGCTAAGTTTTATGACAGTTTTACCGATCAGGATGGCCAGGCTTTTAGTCCTTGGAAAATTTTGTGTATGACAGAAGATTTGGACGGAACTGTTTGGATTGGAACCAATTTAGGGCCTCTGGTTGCGAGCAACATTGAGCAAATTTTTGATCCGGAATACACTTTTACACGCATAAAAATTCCAAGAAATGATGGATCGGAAGTGGCGGATTATTTATTGAACAAGATTCAAATCAATTGTATTACGGTTGATGGCGCGAACCGAAAATGGATAGGAACCGAAAATGACGGTGTTTATTTGGTTTCAGCCGATGGAACAAAAACCATCCATCATTTTAATACTGAAAATAGTGTATTGCCTTCAGATTTGATTTGGTCAATCTCCATTCATCCGGAAACAGGTGAAGTTTTTATTGGAACGGAAATGGGCCTGGTTGGTTTCAGAAGTGATGCCATCACGGGAAAAGAGGACTACAATCGGGTATATGTATTTCCAAATCCTGTTCAGCCAAATTTTGTTGGTCAAATCACGGTGACAGGCTTGATGAAAGATACTCAGGTACGAATTACAGATCTCAATGGTCAAACAGTGATCAAAGGCAAATCTTTGGGTGGACAGTTTTCCTGGAATGGATACTTGGTGAATGGTAAAAAAGCCCCAAGTGGCGTCTATTTGGTTTTTGCCGCATCGGCCGATGGGATGGAATCACAAGTGTCAAAATTTATGATAGTCCGATGACATTTTTTCCCTTTCTCTCAACGCTTCATACAAGGTGGTGATGGTTTGTTTGATGGTAGGATGTATCAGATTTGGGGCGATTTCCATCAATGGCTTCAAGACAAAAAATCTTTGATGTAAGTGTGGATGGGGAATCGTTAAGTGTTCATCTGAATAAATCCATTGGTCATACATCAGGATATCCAGATCAATCAGTCTGTCCTCGTACCTTGTTTTTCCTGTTTTAAGGCGCCCCATGACTTTTTCAATGTCTTTGAGCACCGTGAGGCACTCCAATGGGGGAATCTCCGTCCTGATGAAAGCACAGGCATTCACAAAATGGTTGTTTGAATCAAACCCCCAGGGCTCAGAATAAAAAAACCCGGATCGAACCACAACGGTTCCAATCCGAGTTTCTATTTCATTCAATGCTGTCTTGATTTGGGTTTCTTTATTTCCCAAATTGGAACCCAAACTAACATACAAATCGGCCATGGCATCAAATAATCAACATGGCATCGCCGTAGATTCCAAATCGATATTTTTCTTTGATGGCAATCTCATATGCATCCATAATCAATTCATATCCGCCGAAAGAGGCAACCATCATCAGCAGCGTAGATAATGGGGTATGAAAATTTGAAATCATGGAATTTGCTACGCTGAATTCATAGGGTGGGAAAATGAATTTATTCGTCCAGCCATCGTAGCTTTTCAAATGACCTTCTGAACCAACAGAACTTTCAATTGCTCTCATAACAGTGGTTCCAACAGCACAGATTTTGTTACCTCCATCTCTGGCCTGGTTGACAATTTTTACAGCTTCTTCGGTAATCAGCATTTGTTCTGAGTCCATTTTGTGTTTGGTCAGATCTTCCACATCGATTTCGCGAAAGTTGCCCAAACCGGCATGCAAAGTCACATATGCAAATTTCGCACCTTTAATCTCCATTCTCTTGAGGAGTTCCCTGCTAAAATGCAAACCTGCACCGGGTGCAACCACAGCACCTTCATTCTTCGCAAAAATGGTCTGAAAACGCAACTCATCATCGGATTCAACCGGTCTTTTTATACTTCTTGGGAGTGGGGTTTCGCCCAATGCGAATAGTGCCTTTTTAAACTCATCATGAGGGCCGTCGTATAAAAATCTCAAAGTTCTGCCGCGTGATGTTGTGTTGTCAATCACTTCAGCGACCATAGAATCATCTTCACCAAAATACAGTTTGTTTCCAATTCTGATTTTTCTGGCCGGATCGACCAATACATCCCACAAACGAAGGTCTTCATTCAGTTCCCGAAGTAAAAATACTTCAATTTGCGCTCCTGTTTTTTCCTTGTTGCCATACAATCTGGCAGGAAAAACCCGGGTGTCATTGAAAATGAAAACGTCGTTTTCATCAAAATATCCGGCAAGATCTTTGAACAGTTTGTGTTCAATTGTTTTGGTGTTCCGATTCACCACCATGAGTCGGGATTCATCCCGATTGTAGGTTGGATACTGAGCCATGAGCTCTTCCGGAAGTTTAAACTTAAATTTGGAAAGTTTCATATTCAAAATTCAATTTAAGACGAGACTGTCTGTCCAGTAATAATAAAATCATTTATGTTCAGACAATGATCTATGGTAATATCGCCAATTCTTGTTCTACGTAATGCAGTGAGATGTGCGCCGCACTGCAATGATTCTCCTAAGTCACGTGCCAAAGCCCGAATGTATGTACCTTTACTACAGACCACTCTAATTGTGAGCTTTGGGAGTGAAAAATCCAGCAATTCTATTTCGTCAATAATGAGTACTTTTGGTTTTAATTGTACTTCTTCACCTTTTCTGGCCATCTCATAAGCCCGTTTACCATCTACTTTACAGGCTGAAAAGGAAGGGGGTACTTGTTCAATTGTCCCAACAAACTTTTTCAGTGTGTTTTGTACTAGTTCTAATGTAACGTGTTTATAATCAAACCTTTGGTCTATCTCCTTTTCCAAATCAAAGGAGGGTGTCGTAGCACCCAATTCCAATTCGGCAATATATTCTTTTGTTTGGTATTGAAATTCTTCAATTCGTTTGGTTGCTTTGCCAGTGCAGATAATCATCAAACCCGTTGCCAATGGATCCAATGTCCCGGCATGCCCAACCTTTAGTTTTTTAATACCCAATTGTTTACACAGATAGTTTCGTACTTTCGCAACCAATTTAAAGGAAGTCCAAGTGAGCGGCTTATCGAAGTATAAAATGGCTCCTTCAATGTAATCCATTCTGTTTTATTCTACGTCTTTGCTTTTTTTGAGTATGCCGAAGATGACAAAAATAAAACCAAAAAAGGAAACTCCAGGTCCCAGAACAATTCTTCTGAAACTGAAAATATCCGGATTGAATTGTGTTTCTCCAGATGGCTCACCCATCATCAATAAATAGCCGAGAATGACAGCTAAAACACCGATTCCGATCAGGATAAAATTCTGTTTGTCAAGGGCAAATTTTTTGTTCATAACTTAATAATTATACGTAGTATAAATGACTCACATTCATTTTTAAATATTTGGATACAGCCAACCAGGTTGCACCAACGATAATCAAGACACCGAAAAAGAGCAGAATTAAAAATACAATGCCCAGTGTAGCGGGGGTAATCAATTGTATGGTCCCTTCCATGCGTTGTTCCAGATAAGCAATCAAACCCCACAAACAAGCCGTTGAAAGGATTGCAGAAACAACCCCAACCCACATGTTTTCCAACAAAAAGGGTTTTCTGATAAAGTTGTTGCTTGCACCAACCAATTGCATCGTGCGAATGATAAACCTTTTTGAATAGATCATCAAACGAACCGTATTTCGAATCAATGAAAAAGAAATAAATGTTAAAAGGGCGGCCAAAATCAACAATACAAAACCAACTCGACGAATGTTGTTGTTCACCAATTCGATCAAGTCTTTTCGGTACAACACTTCATCGACTGAGGAAAATGTTTTCAGTGATTTTTCAATTTTTGCGATGCTGTCACTGTTTGCATAGGGTGCATGCAGAAAAATCTCAAAAGATTCCAACAATGGGTTTGCGCCCAAAAAAGCTTCCGGATTCTCTCCTAAATTTTCAACCAAATCTTTCATGGCTGTTTCTTTATCTACATATTCAACAGATTTTGCCCAAACCGATTTTTCCAAATGGCCTTGCAGCATTTTGATGTCTGGCAGTGGTGTTGTTTCGTCAATAATGACTGAAAGAGAGATGTTTTCTTTCACGTTTTTTGAAAGATTTTTGGCGGTGATGGCCAAAATCAACATGATTCCGGTCAATAGCAAGACCAAAGTGATGCTGACAGTTGCATTGAAACGCGCATTGAAAACCCTTGTAGCGCTGATTTTGTTTTGTTTATCCATGAAAGCAGTTTTCCCCGAAAATTGGCGCAAATTTGCTAAAAATATCCCAAATATACGATGGAAAACGCCGATTTTTATGACTTATTATCAATTAATTCTCCAAAAAGGGTTGCTGAGGTGCAATCGTTGATTTTTACTTGCCTTAATTGGCCAATTCTTGAATCATCTTTTGGAAAAATGACGACTTTATTTTGCTGCGTTCTTCCAAAATACATCTCCCTGGATCTTTTTGAAAAACCTTCCACCAAAATTTCAAAGGTTTTTCCAATATTTTTTCGATTACTTTGTTCGGACAATGCATTTTGTGTTGCAATCAACTCGTTCAATCTCCTGACTTTTTCTTTTTCGCTGACGGTGTCGGGCAAATGTTTGGCAGCGTGTGTGCCTGGTCTTTCCGAATACTTGAATAAAAAGGCTGAATCAAACTGTACTTCTTTCATCAATTCGATGCTTTCGAGATGATCTTCTATGGTTTCCGAATGAAATCCGCAAAACAAATCGGTTGACAAACCACAATCGGGAATGATTCTTTTGATGCTTTGAATGCGTTCCAGGTACCATTGCTTATCGTACTTCCTGTTCATTAGCTTCAAAATTCTTGAACTGCCCGATTGAACCGGCAAATGGATGTGGTTGCAGATGTTTTTTCTGGAAGCGATGGTTTCTAAAATCTCATCACTCATATCTTTTGGATGTGAGGTCGCAAACCGGATGCGCATGTCCGGTTGTTCATCGGCAACCAATTGCAGCAAAGACGCAAAATTGATGACCTTTCCGTTTGCATTTTCGTAGTGATAGGAATTCACATTCTGACCCAATAAAGTCACTTCTTTGTATCCTTTATTCCACAAATCATTGAGTTCCTTGAGAAGGCTTTCAGGTTCACGGCTGCGCTCTCTGCCTCTGGTATAAGGAACGATGCAATAGGTACAAAAATTATTACATCCACGCATGATTGAAATAAAACCGCTAATACCTTTCCCAAGTCTTGCCGGCAACACATCTTTGTATGTTTCTGTTGTTGACAATTCAATGTTGATGGCTTTGTTCCCCTGCTGTACAGCCCCGATCAAATTGGGCAAATCCATGTACGAATCAGGTCCAACAACCAAATCCACGTGGTGGTTTTCAATCAGGGAATCTTTCATCCGCTCTGCCATGCATCCAAGAATACCTAAGACTTGTTTCCGCCCATTTTTCTTTCGCAACGAATGAAAATAGTCCAGCTTGGAAAATATTTTTTGTTCCGCATTATCTCTGATGGAACAAGTATTGATCAAAATTAAGTCCGCATTTTCGGGTTTGTTTGTCAATTCAAAGCCATCAATGCCCAAAATGGACACCACAACTTCACTATCGGCTACATTCATTTGGCAGCCATAGGTTTCGATATATACAGTTTGATTGTTCAAAGGATAAAAAATTAATGTCAGTTATGAAAAATGTATGGTGAATCGTGCCATCACTTTTTCTGAATAAGTTTTGGATACGGGAATGTCAGGAACGCGTTCCTCATCCAGTGCCAGGTAAATGCCGTCTTTTTCCTTTCTTAAGACTTTTACTTTGTCAAAATTAACAACATAAGATCTGTGGCAACGAATCAAGGAAGTGTTCGCAAAGCGATCTTCTAAATTTTTCAAAGTATTTCTGAGCATAAAGTGCACAATTTTGCCTTTATTGAAATAATGGACTTTTACATAGTTATCGGCCGATTCTA
Organism: uncultured Bacteroidales bacterium; assembly: GCA_964472175.1. Lineage (GTDB taxonomy): Bacteria > Bacteroidota > Bacteroidia > Bacteroidales > UBA1402 > UBA8389. The sequence continues at coordinate 90,452 of CAYYJF010000001.1, forward strand.
AATACAAGAGTTGGTCGGATTGAACGGATAATTTAAAATCGCCCTTTTCATCATTGAAAACAATCATTTCTTTTTTGGTTGAATCCACTTCGATTTCATCCGATGCCAGCTTTTCCAGTTTCTCTTTTTTGTCTACCCATGAAAAATATAACCAGGAAATGGAATAGGGTAACAACAAAACCAGGCTGGTATTCCGTATGGAACCTTTCAGCAGTGTGAGGACATCCCTACTGTCTTTCAATGCGATTTGTTCAAACAGGGTATAAAACGAAGCCATAATGGTAATTTCCATGAGCACCCAAAGCAGGTATTGCCATAAAAACAACTCCCTTCCTTTTTTGGTGCTATAATACATGATGATCCGACTTAGCACGACCACCAGGATTCCGGTTAAAATGATCAGACTGGAATACAATAAATATCCCATATCAGAAATGCCCGGTTTCCAGTTTCTTGAATTAAATGGTTCATAAAAATTGATAAACACCAATGCAAAAAGCGAGGTAAACAAAATCATTGTAATGATGTTGTTTTTCTTGTTGATGTATTCCGGGACCTTTTGAAATAGTGCTTCAAACATACGGATGGGTGTTTATGGTGCAAAAATAACTCAATTCTTCATTCGAAAAGCCTAAAAATCCAACTTCTTTTATTTGATACTTCACCCCTGTTGGCGGATTTTTATCCCTGTATATTCAAAATCGACCTGAAAGATACTCAAAAAAACCATCTGTTTGTAATCAAATTTTGTCATGACTTCCTTTGTACTCTATTTAGAACAATAAATATATGAAGTGGTTAAATTTCGTCGCCAGACAAAAAGATATGATTCGTCGTTTTCGGATGAACAAAGAGGATGAAATGGAAGAGTCAAAAGTGAAAATCCGATTTTTTGATTTTCATTCTACCTTCAATTTTAAATTGGTCTCACAATTGTCTGACCAAGCCTTGCTCGATGGAGCAATCGTTGAGAATCTTGATTTTTCTTATCCAGTTTTTATCCCGAAAAAAAGAAAGAATCAAACAAGTGCCATCATATTGTTGCACGGTTTGAATGAAAAAAATTGGGATAAATACCTGAGTTGGGCTGAATATTTGGCTTTGCACACGTCTAAACCGGTTATTTTATTCCCCATCGCATACCACATGAACAGGTCTCCGGTTTTGTGGAGCGACCCCAGATTTATGTCTATTCTGGTGGATAAACGCAAGATCGAAATGCAAAACAGCAAGTCTTTGTGTTTTGCAAATGTCGCATTAAGTGAGCGCCTGAGTGAAGATCCTTCTAGATTTTATACTTCAGGCAGACAGACCGTTGAAGATCTACATCAGTTGGCTTTAACCTTACATGAAGGGAATCACCCGCTATTTGAAAAGGGTACTAAAACCGATTTTTTTGCGTATTCCATCGGCTCATTTTTGGCCGAGATTACGTTGATGATCAATCCAGATAAATTGTTTGATAAGTCAAGATTGTTTGTTTTTTGTGGTGGATCGGTTTTCAATCAAATGTTTGGGGAATCTAAGTTTATTATGGATAATATAGCATTTGAAAAACTGATGGATTATTTTTTAAACAGCTGGTCAAAGATTATATCCACCGATAAATGGTGGCATGATGCAACAAGCAAAGCTTTTAAAATGATGCGGCATTCGGATGAAGACAAATATGATCGTGAGCGTTTTTTTAAAGAAATGGGGAAAAGAATCAAAGGGATTTCATTAAAGCAGGATACAGTGATGCCATTTGAGGGGGTAAAAGCCTGTATGGGATTCAAAAATGCAAAAAAAAGATTCAGTGTGCTGGATTTTCCTTTTCCCTATTCTCACGAAGTACCTTTTCCGACCAATCCGCAGATTCCACCCAAATTGGTGAACCACTCCTTTGTTGAAGTGTTTTCCAAGGCGGCTTTATTTCTTGGATAATTTGGTAAAACCCATGTATTGTTTTACCTTTGGTTTAAATCATTGAATCATGGACATTGGTGATATCCTTTTTTATGTAATCATTGGTGCATCTGCTGTGGGATCGATTGTGAAAAAGTTGCCGAAAAAAGCCGACAACGCTTCAAATGATGAATCGAAAAGCGTGCAAGAAAGTCCAATGAAAAAGATTCTGGAAGAAATTAACAAGTGGGACGACTATATTCCTTCTACTCCGAAACCCGCTCCGAAACCTCAAACTCAGAGCAGGCCAATGGCACATCCCCTTGATACAAAGTCCACAAGCCAGGTAAACAAAAAAGAAACCACAAGAAAAAATGTGGAAGAGATGTATGTAACACCGGAAGAGGGAACGCTCCATCATTCCGCGAATCTGGCATCTAATTTTTTCAATGAATCAGACCCTGAAAAATGTGGTGGAAATATCCTCATTGATTTGAGTGACGTTGATGAAATGAAAAAGGCCATCATTTACAGCGAGATTCTGACTCCCAAATACGGTTTTTCTTCCAAAAACAGTTGAATTTATTTTACGCAGTGTGGGTTATTTCATACCTTTGGGACGTTTAAAAAAACCCCTAGTGTATGTCTTTAAAATTTATATCCGCAGAGGAAGCTGCTTCTTATGTCCATAACAATGATCGGGTAGGTTTCAGTGGCTTTACGCCGGCAGGAGCCCCAAAAATTATTCCGAAAGCGATTGCAAAAAAAGCCATTCAGGAACATGAAGCCGGTAGGCCTTTCAAAATAGGTGTTTTCACCGGTGCCTCAACAGGTGATTCTTTGGATGGCGAATTGGCAAGAGCAAATGCGATTTTGTTCAGAACACCCTATCAATCGAATGCTGATTTAAGGAAAAGCTTAAACAGCCGTGAATCTCATTATTTTGACATGCACTTGTCTGCTTTGGCTCAAGAACTTCGTTATGGCTTTTTTGGGAAAGTGGATGTGGCTGTGTTGGAAGTCGCCGATGTGTCTGAAGACGGAGAATTGGTTTTAACCTCCGGAGTCGGGATTTCTCCAACAATTGCAAAATTAGCCGATAGAATCATCTTGGAATTAAATTCCAAACACCCGAAATACATCAAAGGTTTGCACGATGTTTACGAACCACTGGATCCCCCTTTGCGACGCGAAATTCCCGTTTATACGCCAAAGGATAGAATCGGTAGTGCCATTTTGAAAGTAGACCCAAAAAAAATTGTTGGTATTGTAGAAACCTGCGAAGATGACCAGGTTGGTGGTTTCTCACCTTCTGATGCGGTCACAGATGCTGTTGGACAAAATGTTGCCAAATTTTTGGTTCAGGAAATGGAAGCAGGACGGATCCCAAAATCATTTTTGCCCATTCAATCTGGTGTAGGAAACATTGCCAATGCAGTCCTGGGAGCTTTAGGCTCAAATCCGGGTATCCCGCCTTTCTCCATGTACACGGAGGTGATTCAAGATGCAGTGATCGATTTGATGCGGTCCGGAGATGTTGAGTTTGCCAGTGGTTGTTCTTTAACCATTTCTCCTGCCAAACTGCAAGGCATTTACAAGGATTGGGATTTCTTCAAAAACAAGTTGATTTTGAGACCTCAGGAGATTTCAAACAATCCTGAAGTTGCCAGAAGAATGGGACTCATCACCATCAATACGGCATTGGAAGCAGATATTTTTGGAAATATCAATTCTACCCACGTGCTCGGAACGAAAATGATGAACGGAATCGGCGGTTCTGGTGATTTTACCAGAAATGCGTATATGTCCATCTTTACCTGTCCATCTGTGGCCAAAGGAGGAAAAATCAGTGCCATTGTTCCAATGGTTTCACACTTAGACCACAACGAACACTCCGTAAAAGTATTGATCACCGAACAAGGTATTGCTGATTTGCGTGGAAAATCTCCCGTACAAAGAGCTAAAACCATTATTGACAATTGTGTACATCCTGATTATAGGGCAATGTTGAATGACTATTTGGTAAAAAATAAAGATTCTCATACCCCGCATACATTAAGTTTGGCTCACAACATGCATCTGGAATTTCTGAAATCCGGTGACATGAGAAATACAACCTGGGAATAGTATGGATTGGTTGATGCTTTTAAAAGCGATCATAATCGGTATTGTAGAAGGAATTACAGAATTTATTCCTATCTCCAGTACCGGCCATATGATCTTGGTAGATTCATTTTTGGAACTTTCTGAAAATAAGTCTTTTACTACGGCTTTTGAAGTTATCATCCAGTTGGGTGCAATCGGATCAGTCATTGTTTTTTTCTGGAATGATCTGTGGCCATTCAGCGGCTCAAAGGATAAACAGGCTGAGACATGGAATATTTGGCTGAAAGTCCTGGTGGGCGTAATGCCTGCTGTGGTACTGGGTTTATTCTTTAACGATTATATAGAAGCACATTTATTCAATTCGAAAGTGGTTGCGACCACGTTGCTACTATATGGAGTTTTGTTGATATTGATCGAAAAAATGCATGCCGGAAGTGGGAAAATTGACCGTGTGGCCTCCATTCCATACACATTGGCGATTGCCATTGGGTTGTTCCAGTGTCTGGCGATGGTGCCCGGTACTTCCAGGTCTGCCGCAACCATTATTGGCGCCATGCTTTTAGGTCTGTCCAGAAGTGCAGCAGCCGAGTATTCTTTCTTTTTAGCCATCCCAACCATGGCCGGAGCCACCTTGTTGACCATTGCAAAAAACGGGACCTCTTTCACCTCTTTTGAGTGGCTCGTGATTGGCGTTGGTTTTGTTGTTTCCTTTGTAGTTGCATTTGCTGTGATCAAGCTTTTTATGGGATACATCAAAAAACATGATTTTACGGTATTTGGCTACTATCGCATTGTTTTGGGATTGATCGTGTTGCTCCTTTTGTGGAATAAGTAGCCCATTTTTAAAATAGTATTTGAAAAAAGCAGCGAATCATTTTGTAATCGCTGCTTTTTTCGTATCATTGTGCCCCCTAATATAATAAGGATGAGCAGATTTTATTTGATTGGGTACATGGGTGCCGGGAAAACAACTTACGGAAAATTGTTGGCCAAATCGTTGAATTTATCTTTTGAAGATCTGGACGACTATATTGAAAAAGCGCAACAAAAATCCATTTCGGAATTGTTTGAAATACACGGTGAGGATGGATTTCGTAAGTTGGAAAGAGAAGCATTGAAAGGCATTTCCACTTTGGATAATGTGATTATCGCAACGGGTGGTGGCACACCTTGTTTCCATGACAATATGGAATTCATGAATAAGTCCGGAGATACGATTTATCTTCGAACATCTGTCAGGGAATTGCGCGATCGGTTAAAGATGTCAAAGTCAAAAAGGCCCCTAATTGCTGGTAAAAACCTCAAAGAACTAGAGCAATTTATTGCAGAAAACCTCGAAAAAAGGGAGCATTTTTATTTAAAATCCAAGTATATTTTGGACACAGATGATTTGAATTTGAACAACATCAAAACAAATTTTCTAGAAATTTTAGATAGAGCATAATTCTATTGTCCCCATTTTTCTCTGTCCATTGCACGATATTGAATGGCTTCAGCAATGTGCATTTGTTTTACTGTTTCATCACCACTTAAATCTGCGATCGTTCTGGCCACCTTTAATATCCTGGTATAAGCTCTGGCTGATAATTGTAGCCTTTGCATGGCTTTTTTTAGCAACGCTGTGCAATCAGAATCCAGTGTTACATAGGCATTCAGATCTGAAGAACTCATGTTGGCATTACAAAGCGTTTCGCTATTTTTATATCTATTTGTCTGGATTTCACGTGCGCTGATAATTCTTTCCCGAATGGCATGACTCGATTCGCTGGGCTCATGTGCATTCATTTTTTCAAACGTGACAGGTTGAATTTCTGTTTGAATGTCAATTCTATCCAACAGAGGTCCGGAAATTTTGTTTTTGTATCTAAACCTTTGTCCTGGTGTACAAATACATTCCTTATTTGGATGGTTGTAGTAGCCGCAAGGGCATGGGTTCATGGAAGCGACCAACATCATTTTTGCCGGGAATTCAACAGCATATCGTACCCTTGAAATGTGAATTCGCCCTTCCTCCAGGGGTTGTCGTAAAATTTCCAATGTGGATCGGTTAAATTCAGGAAGCTCATCCAAAAAAAGCACACCATGATGAGCCAAAGATATTTCACCGGGCTGAGGCTTATTCCCTCCACCCGCCATGGCGATGGCGCTGATGCTATGGTGAGGGCTTCGAAAAGGTCTTTCCCTGATGAGGCCTGTTTCTGAACTATACGTGCCAGAAATCGAGTGTATTCTGGTCGTTTCGATGGCTTCGTCAATGCCCATGGGAGGCAAAATGCCAGGGATGCAATTGGCAATCATACTTTTCCCTGCTCCCGGGGGGCCTATCATCAATATATTGTGTCCACCGGCACAGGCCACCTCGACTGCTCTTTTGATTTGTTCTTGTCCCCTTACGTCTGAAAAATCCTGGTGTGTTTTATTTTTGAATGTGCGTGTTTTTGACTTATCAGGAGTCAGGGGGAGGAATTCTTGAGGGGCATGTAGAAATTTTCGTAGATTGATGACATGATCTATCCCGACGACTTGTATCCCTTCGATGATTTGTGCCTCCGGCGCATTGTCCAGAGGTACCACCAAAGTTGAGATGCCTAGTGTTTTTGCCAAAATGGCAATGGACAAGACCCCGCGAATTGGTTTCACCCGTCCATCCAATGCCAATTCACCAACAAACATGCTGCTTTCTAAGCCGGAAGCGGGGATGTATTCTCCAGCGGCCATCATTCCAACCAATAAAGGCAAATCATATGCAGTACCTTCTTTCCTTAAATCGGCAGGTGACATATTGATGACAATTTGCTTCCTGGGAAAATCCATTCCATTCACTTGTAACGCTGAAACGATGCGTTCATGGCTTTCTTTTACCGCATTGTCGGGTAATCCGACCAATGAAAACCGAAAACCTCTTGAAATATGTACTTCGATTTGAACGGGCATAGCTTCTACTCCCTGAAGGGCAGCACTGGACACATTTACCAACATAGGCATATATTTATGCCTCAAAAATAACAAAAAAGAAATAAAAAAGAAACTATTAATTCCTTTTATTTGCGCCTGTTCGAATTTGATTTGCCATGTTTGAATTCGCTGCCTCCCCTTTCAATAAATCAATCAATTCGATGGTAATGGGATCGAAATCGTGGTAGAAAAAATCTTGAATGAGCACAACGCTGGCCAGTGCATTTGTATGATCGAGAATATATTCCTTGGCTTTTTGTTTTAACAGCAAATTGATTTCAATGAGTCGGGTCAAATCGGTTTTGCTGGCGTAGTCGAAGTCAGATATTAAATCCAGTCGTTCTTTATATAATTGATGAATGGAATTCTTAAATTTTTCCAAATCGTTGTTTACATCACCTCCACGTATGGAGAGCAAATCAACATAGTTTATGTCTCCTTTGATGTTGATTTTATCACCAGGTGCTCCAAATAAGGTCGTCCATTTTTTTTGTTCGACAAATTGAATGGAAATGGGAGTGGGGTTTTCGTTTACAAGAATGTCAAAATCAAAAATGCCTTTGTTGTTTGACATAATGGTATCAAAACAGCGAATCTGACCCGCATCGAAATAGGAGACAACAATCACCGTTTGTCCAAGATTGTCAATTTGACCCTGAACAGACACATTTTTCTTGGTTTTATCTGTGTTGCAACTGGACAAAACAAGAATCAACATACAAACGAATGATGTTATTTTCTTCATCAACCCCATTAAAGTGTTAATAAGTGTGAAAGTACGAATAAATCAAATGCAATCAAAAAAAATCGCCAATTTTTAAGCAGTTTTCATTCAAATGATTAGAGATAAAAACGACCCAAACGTTTAGTCTCTGAATTATATATGGTCTTTTTTATTATTTTTGATCAAAATACACGTTGTTTACACCTTGTAAAAAATGATAGAATTGATGAAGGGCCTGAATCACCAATTTTCAATAAACTTCAATGATTTTAAATGATGGAAAATCGAGACATTTCAGTAGGAATTGATATTGGTGGCACAAACACAGCCTTTGGGATCGTCGATGAAAACGGCCTTGTCTTGTTGAAAGACTCCATGAAAACAGCCACGCATGGCAATGCTGCACAGTTTTTGAGTGATCTTGCTTATCGGATTCATCGATTATTGGAACAAATGGAGCAAGATGGGCTGGTTTACCGTTTGGTTGGCATAGGAATGGGGGCGCCCAATGCCAATCATTACACTGGTTCCATCGAAAATGCACCCAATCTTTCTTTCTCTGGAATTGTTCCGATCAAGGACATGATGCAACAATTTTTTCCAGCGGATTTGCCCATCGTTGTTTCTAAAGATGCGAATGCGGCTGCCTATGGTGAATTGATGTATGGTGGAGCCCGTGGGATGAAGCATTTTGCCATGTATACTTTGGGCACCGGGGTAGGTAGCGGATTGGTTGTAGATGGCAAAGTTGTTTACGGGCATGACGGATTTGCCGGAGAGTGCGGGCACACCACCATTGTGCCTGAAGGAAGGAAATGCGGCTGTGGTGGCTGTGGACATTTGGAGACATATTGTTCTGCATCCGGAATGAAGCGAACGGCTTTTGAGTTATTATCCAAAGACCATGCCAGTCAAAGTCAGTTGGCAAACTATTCGCTCAAGGCGTTGGATTCAAAAATTATTGCTGAAGCCGCATTGATGGGTGATGCTTTGGCCATTGAAGTCTTCAACAAAACGGGTTATTGGTTGGGCATTGGTTTGGCCAATACGGTATGTCACATCAGTCCTGAGGCCATTTTTCTGTTCGGAGGACCGACTGCTGCCGGTGATTTGTTGATTAATCCCACAAGGGAAAGCTTGGAACGGCATCTTCTACCGAATTATCGGGGTAAAATTCAATTGTTAACGTCTTCGCTCCATCCGGGCGATGCGGCCATTATTGGAGCAGCGGCTATGGGCCGATCGATGGTTTGCTGATGTTTTTTCGAGTTGCGAAACATAAAAAAAGAATACCCAAAACTGCTGAAATAAAGGAACCAAACAAAATTGCGATTTTGGCATCGTTTACCAATTGTATGTCATCAAAGGCCAAAAGTGAGATGAAGATTGACATTGTGAAACCAATTCCACCCAATAAGCCTGCGCCCAATAGGTGTGACCATTTGATGTCCTGGGGCAATTGACCCCATTTAAAGTATACGGCGATGGCCGTCAATAGAAGAATTCCTAAAGGCTTTCCAACAATCAAACCTAACATGATACCAGTGTTATGTGGTTCAGCCATGCCATCAAAGACATTGCCATCAAAAACAATTCCAGTATTTGCTGCTGCAAACATGGGAAGAACAAGAAATGCAATTGGCCAATGTAAATGGTGTAATACTAGTGAAGATGGGGTCTTTTCACCACCGTCTCTAAATGGGATGGCAAAAGCCAATAATACCCCGGAAATGGTGGCGTGTACTCCAGATTGCAAAAATAGGAACCACATGAGAATCCCACCGATGATATAAGGCAATAAATGGTTCACTTTGAGTTTGTTCAACAACAATAAAACACAGAAAACGGCCAAACCCAAAAACAGATATGTCCAGTAGATGGTTTTGGTATAAAGGAACGCAATGATTAGAATGGCCCCCAAGTCATCAATCACTGCCATCGCAATTAAAAAAACTTTCAGGGAAGCCGGAATGCGTTTTCCCAACACAGATAGAGCTGCAATTGCAAATGCGATGTCTGTGGCCATTGGTATCCCAAACCCATGATCTGTCGCTGTTCCATAATTCAGGGACATATAGATAAGAAATGGCCCCAACATACCACCAACTGCCGCAAATAATGGTAAAACCGCATTTTGTATTTGTGACAACTCTCCCTGATAAAATTCCCTTTCAAGCTCCAGTCCTATCATCAGGAAAAAAAGTGCCATCAGGCCATCATTGATCCAATCTGTGAGGGTGTGGTGTTGGATTTCCACATTCCAAAATGCAGTATAAGAATTGCTTGATGGAGAGTTGGCCATAATGAGTGAAGCAACTGTAAACAACAAAAGTAAAATACCCCCTGCCTTTTCACTCTGTAAAAAACGCTTGAAATAATGCGTTAAATAAATCATTCGTTGTTTTATGATATTGAAAAATACGGTAGCAACAAATCTTCAAACTGGTAATATCCCTTTGATTTGTCGTGGAGATTGTCTGCTGCAAATATAACTCCGTTACCAAAGGCCTCTCTTGATATGGATTCATGTACCAATCTGATGGTTTGATACGGAAAGCCGAAGATTACCTCGTGTTTTCCGACGATGCCACCAACCCGAATGGAATTGATTTTATCGTTTGTTATCCTCAGTTTATCTGCAATTTTCAATGCTGTTCCGGAGATGCCTTTTTTTTGTTTGAAATGTTCTTCGATAATTTCAATATCCACATAAGGGGCTATTTTCTTTAGTATTCGGCTAGCCGTTAAAAGAAAATTTACACCAAGGGTGATGTTTGGAGACCACATAACGGTGGTTTCATGGGAAATGCTCTTCAAGTATTTAACCGTTTTAACATCGTAATGAGAGATGGCTGTTATAATTTTTATATGTTTTCTGGCCGCAGCATCTCCATAGGTATATATCCCAAATTCTGAGGAGAAATCAATGATATAGTCAACAGGGTTTTCTTCAATAAACGAATCGAAATGAATGTTTTTTAGCGCATAGATCTTCCCCGGATCATCGCATTCTATGCCCATAAAATCCTTTACAGAAATATGCTCTTGTTTCTCTGACTTCCTTAGCACCCACTCTAATGAGTAGTTTTCTTGCTGGAGAACCACGTTGGCCACAGCTTTTCCGGTTTTACCGAAACCGATCAATCCAATTTTTTTCATCCTGCATTTTTTATGCATAAATATAACAAAAATTGGTGGTAAATAAAATTATGTAATCACAGAAGGAGGTTAAAAAGTGTAGAAAAAGGTTAATGTGCGGCGTTTAAATGTCTCTAATTATCAGTGAACCAGCATCTTGATCCAATAGCCATTTTCGATAACCTTTCTGTGGCTCTACGTGATCGGCAGGGTATCGGTTCCAGCGATGAGGGACTGCCATTTCAGCAATCATGCAGGATTTTGATGCTCCAGTGACCACAAAGGCAATACCTTTAGCCCTGTTGATCAGCGAACCAGTCATTGTAATTCGTTTTTCTCCAGTGGTGGGATGTTCTGTAGAGACACACCATTTCTCACTTTCAAACAAGTGTTCATTTCCCGGGAAAATGGATGCTGTATGACCGTCATTCCCCAAGCCTAGCAAGATCAAATCCAATTGTGGAAAACCATCTTCCAAGGGAAGTTCTTTACCCAATATTTGTGCATATCTTTCTGATTCCATGATGGGATCATTTTCACCTTCTATTCGGAAAATATTTTTTTCGGGAATGGGAATATGTTCAAGCAGCGTTCTGAATGCATTCCCATAATTGCTTTCCGGATGATTTGGCCCAACACAACGTTCATCTACCCAAAACAATTTTAAACGGTCAAGTTGAACTCTGCTCCAATCTTTATGACACAATCTGTCAAAAAAAACCAAAGGAGTTGTTCCACCTGAGAGTGCAACTGAAACAGATGCTTTTTCGTTGGTTTTTTTTGTTAACCAACGTATTCCCAAATCCGTTAAAGAGTCTATCGACTTAAAAACGTGAATTTCTGTTAGTTTCATAACAATGGGGTTTAAAGTTCACAATATAAACCATCATCTGCCAAATTTTTACAAGGGAACCTCCAGCCTTGTCCGTATTCAGAGATCATTTCTGAAGCCTGAATGGGTCCCCAGGTGCCACAAGGGTACCCATGTATGGGTGTGCACTTATCCTGATTCCAGGATTCCTGAATGGGTTTCACAAACTTCCAGGCTGCTTCCACGGCGTCAGCCCGTGCAAAGAGTGTTGAATCTCCATTCATCGCATCCAGAAGGAGTCGTTCATAAGCAGTAGGGAGATGTTGATTGGACAATTCAGTGTAATGAAAGTCCATATTCACGGGCTTGACATGGAATCCACTGCCTGGTTGTTTCATGCCAAATTTTAAGAGTATGCCTTCATCAGGCTGAATGCGAATGATTAATTCGTTGCAATACTGAACCGATTCTTCGTTTTGAAACAGCGAGTGGGGGGTTGGTTTGAAGTGTATTACAACCTCAGTCACCCTTGTTGGCAGACGCTTTCCTGTTCGAATGTAAAATGGAACCCCTCCCCATCGCCAATTGTCGATGTGGAATTTCATTGCAACATAAGTTTCAGTTCTGGATCGCTTGTCAACACCTTCTTCCTGCCTATAACCAGGCAAAACCTCACCTTTGACCGTAGATTCTACATACTGGCCTCTGACCACTTGTTGATTCACTTGTGATTTTAAAATGGGTTTCAAGGATTGAAGCACTTTGAGGGTCTCATTTCTGATGGAGTCTGCATCCATGGAGGAGGGGGGCTCCATGGCAACGAAACCAACCATTTGCAACAAATGGTTTTGTACCATGTCTCTCAATGCACCTGCGCCTTCATAGTAGGAGCCGCGTCCTTCCAATCCAATGCTTTCTGCCGAAGTAATTTCAATGTGACTGATGTAATTCCGATTCCAAAGGGGCTCAAAAACACCATTCGAAAACCTCATGACCAGTAAGTTCTGGACAGTCTCTTTGCCTAAGTAATGATCAATTCTGTAGATCTGTTCTTCTTCAAAATGCCGATGTAGTTGTTCATTGAGCTGTTGCGCAGACTCGAGATCATATCCAAACGGCTTTTCAATAACCAACCTTCTGAAGCCTTTTTCTGATTGATGGAGTCCTGCTTGCGCCAGATGATCTGCAATCGGGCCAAAAGCACTGGGCAAGAGTGATAAATAAAACAATAAATTGCCGGATGAAGCCAATCCCGGTTGATAAAGAAATTTTTTCAATCGCTGATATTCTTCGGGATGATAGACATCCATTTGAAAATAGGTCAAATGGTCACAAAAAGCCAGAACTTTGTCGTGTTTGTAATGAACGCTTTCAGAATATAACTGAATGCCTTCTTTCGATTTTGACCGAAAATCGGATTCTTGCAAAGCACTTCTCGCGATACCGATGATCTCAAATTCTTCAGGCATCATTCCTTGATCGAACAATGCATACAATGATGGAATTAGCTTTCTTTGAGTTAAATCTCCAGAAGCTCCAAATATCAATAATTTCAAGTTTTCAGGCTTCTTCATAACAACGCAGTTTACACAAAGATAGAATCCTTTTGCTCAAAAGTCAAATCACATTCAGGAAAAGAGTTACAATAAAAAAAGAGAGTTCAAAGTAAAAAGAAAAGAGTCTCAAAGTATTCACTTTGAGACTCTTTAAAAGGTATATACAGTTCTGCAAAATTACAATTGCGGACCTGAAGGAATCAAAGCTTTAGCTGCATCGTTGTCGCAGTATTGCTTGAAGTTTTCAATGTACATTCCGGCCAATTTTTTGGCTTTTGCTTCCCATTCAGCAACATCACTGTAGGTGCTGCGTGGATCCAGGATGTCAGAAACACCTTCCAGTTTCACAGGAACGGTGAGGTTCATTACTGGAATAACCTTTGTTTCAGCTTTTTCAATGCTGCCATCGATGATGGCGTCGATGATGGCGCGGGTATCCTTCAGGGACATACGCTTGCCGGTTCCGTTCCAACCTGTGTTTACCAAGTAAGCTTTGGCACCGTTTTCGTTCATCTTTTTAACCAAAGTGCTGGCATAAGCAGTCGGGTGAAGGGTCAGGAACGCTTCGCCGAAGGCAGGAGAGAAGGAAGGAACGGGTTCAGTGATACCACGTTCGGTTCCGGCCAATTTGGAGGTGAATCCGCAAAGGAAGTGGTATTGAGCCTGATTGTTGTCCAAGATGGAAACCGGAGGCAATACACCAAAAGCATCAGCAGACAAGTAGATGATCTTATTAGCGTGACCTGCACGTGAAGGAGAAACAATCTTGTTAATGTGGTAAATTGGGTAAGAAACGCGTGTATTTTCTGTGACGGATTGGTCAGAAAAATCGGTGTCGCCTTCGTCGTTGACAGTTACGTTTTCTAACAAAGCATCGCGACGGATGGCGCGCCAAATGTCTGGTTCGTTTTCCTGGCTCAGGTTGACAACCTTGGCATAGCAACCACCTTCGTAGTTGAAAACGCCATGATCGTCCCAACCATGTTCGTCGTCACCAATCAAGTAACGTTTTGGGTCTGCAGAAAGTGTGGTTTTACCGGTACCGGACAAACCGAAGAATACGGCAACATCACCGTCTTTACCAACGTTTGCAGAGCAGTGCATAGATGCAATGCCGCGTTGTGGCAAGTAGTAGTTCATCAAAGAGAAGATGCCTTTTTTCATTTCACCGCCGTACCAGGTACCACCAATGACCTGCATTTTCTTGGTCAAATCGAACAAAGTGAAGTTTTCAGAGTTCAATCCTTGTTCTTTCCAGTTGGGGTTGATTGTTTTTGAACCATTCAAGGTCACGAAATCGGGTTCACCGTAGTTGGCCAGTTCGAAGTGAGAAGGACGAATAAACATGTTGGTCACAAAGTGTGCTTGCCAAGCAACTTCCATAATGAAACGAACTTTCATTCTGGTGTCTTCGTTGGTTCCGCAAAATGTATCAACCACATATAATTTCTTTGCACCGGAAAGTTGTTTTGTTACCAGGTTTTTGCAGTGGTCAAAAACATCAGGAGTTGTCGGACGATTGATCGTACCATCCCACCAAAGTGTATTTTCAGTGGAGGCATCCTTTACAAAGAATTTATCTTTGGGTGAACGACCGGTGAATTTTCCTGTAAAAACCGCAGTAGCACCTGATTTTGTCAGTTTTGCTTTTTCAAAACCTTCGTTAGCAGGATTCATTTCATCCTGAAACAACACTTCATAAGAAGGATTGTGTACGATCTCGAAATTACCTACGATTCCGTACTTGCTCAAATCTAAATTTGCCATGTAGAAACTAATAAATTGATTTATAATTGATTGACTAATCTCCGAAAACCTAAAACAAAACATCACCTGAAGTCGCAAAGTTTTGCTGATACAAATATAAATACAAATAATGGATTATCGGCATGGATTAAAGAAAAATTTCTTTATTGCTCAAAATATTCATTTTTGTGCATTTTTATTAATTTTTTGAACGTTGCTCACTCTTCATAGAATTGATTATTTTTGTAATTCAAATGGGCATCAATTTATACAATTATAGATATGAATATCATCAATTTATCTGAACAGAACAGCTTGGTAAGTCAATTTTTGCTCGAAATGAGGGATGTTGACATTCAAAAAGACAGAATGAGATTCAGACGAAATGTAGAACGTTTGGGTGAAATCATTTCTTATGAAATTAGCAAAACCCTTCAATATAAGGAAACCGAAGTGATCACGCCACTTGGAACCACGAAGACGAATGTGATTGATGAAAACATCGTTTGTGCCACCATCCTACGCGCAGGACTGCCTTTTCACTATGGTTTTTTGAATTATTTTGACGGTGCTGAAAATGCTTTTGTTTCTGCTTACAGAAAATACAAGGATGCTTTGAAATTTGACATCCACATCGAATATATCGCTTCTCCTTCCATTCAGGACAAAACCCTTATCATGATTGACCCGATGTTGGCCACAGGAAGTTCCCTTGAATTGGCTTATGGCGCCATGCTGACAAAAGGTAAGCCAAAAAAAGTCATTTTCGCGACCATCATTGCCAGTCAGACAGGGGTGGATTTTGTTTCAAAGTGTTTGCCTGAGGATGCAACTTTGTGGTGTGCTGCCATAGATCCCGATTTGAACGAACATTCGTACATCGTTCCCGGTTTGGGCGATGCCGGCGATTTGGCTTATGGCATAAAAGTCTAATCCGATATTTCGACGTTCAGCCCAAGAAGTTCCTTTCCCAAGATTTCAGCGGCGACAGCAACACAATACGCACAAGGTCTTTTTGCATAATATGCAGCGTTTCTATCATCTGGAATGGGTTGTTGTGGTGCCCGTCCAATTTTCAGAAGATCGGCACAAATGTAACTGCCCATTTTTTCTTTGAACAGCAAGCCTGTTCGTTGTACAGCCGCATAATTTCTTGTTTTGGCAGCTTTGTCATCCGGATTGTTGGCCGGATACTCCAATCCCAGTACTAAAAACATTCCCGTTACAGCTCCGCAGACTTCTCTCAATCGGCCCATTCCTCCACCAAAAGGGGCAGAAAGCATGGCAATGGTTTCCTTATCCACTGTATAGAGGTCGGCATAAGCCATCGCAACTGATTGCGCACAATTGTAGCCTTCCTTAAAGTTAGAAACAGCTTTTTCGACCCTTGATTGTATGTCAATTTCCTTCATGTATGGGGGGAAAAAAATCGGGTGTCTTCAAATGAAAGAAAGACACCCGATTCAAAATTATTGTACAAAAATGTAATTCAGCACAAAGAGGATGGCCAGAATGTACATGGCAATACTGATTTTTTTCTGATTTTTCCCAATCAGATTTAGCAGGACATAAGCCAGTAAACCCAATGAAATGCCTTCTGCAATGCTGTACATCAAAGGCATGGCGATGATGCAAATAAAGGCAGGAATGGATTCAGAATAATCGTTCAAATCAATATCCTTGATGGGCGAAAGCATCATCAGTCCGACCAAAATCAATACGGGTGCAGTGGCTGCTCCCGGAATGGACAAGAATAAGGGTGCAAAAAACAAAGCCAAAGCAAAGCAGCCTGCTGTTACCAAAGCTGTCAGACCCGTACGGCCTCCTTCAGAAACCCCTGCAGCACTTTCCACATACGTGGTTACGGCACTTGTTCCGAAGATAGCACCGGCTGTGGTTCCGATGGCATCGGAATAAAATGCCTTTTTCGCATTTGGAATTTGCCCCTTGGCATCCAGCATGTTTGCTTTGGAGCAAACACCAATGAGGGTTCCAACCGTGTCAAAAACGTCGACAAACAAGAAAGTGAAGACCACAATCAGCATATCCCATGTAAAGATCTGACTGAAATCAAACTTGAAAAACAGGGGCGTTGGATCGGGTGGAGCATCGACAATTCCAGTAAACGAGGTGATGCCCATGGGGATACCAAGAATGGCTGTGCCCAGGATGCCCAGTAATAGTGCGCCTTTGACTTTGAGGATCAGCAAAACGGAGGTAATGACCAGGCCCAATAAACCGAGCAATGCGGCGCCTTCAGTAATGTTACCCAATTTGACCAAAGTGGCATCGTCATTGACAACGATCCCGGCACTTTGCAATCCGATGAAAGCAATAAACAGTCCGATACCTGCACTGATGGCACTTTTGAGGGTATTTGGAATGGCATTTACAATGGCTTCCCGCACGTTGAACACGTTCATGACAAAGAAAGCAAGACCTTCAATCAGGATGGCCGTAAGCGCAAATTGCCAGGAATATCCCATGCCCAACACAACCGTAAAGGCAAAAAATGCATTCATGCCCATACCCGGGGCCTGAGCGAAAGGAAGTTTTGCCAAAAGCGCCATGGCCAGGGTTCCAACAATGGAAGCAACAGCCGTGGCTGTAAACAAAGCGCTTTTATCCATGCCTGCAGCAGACAAGATATTTGGATTCACCGCAAGGATGTATGCCATTGTCAGAAAAGTGGTAATCCCCGCTAATACTTCCGTTTTAACGTTGGTACCATTGGCTTTGAGTTGATAAAATTTTTCAAACATGGTGTCGCGTTTTTAAAAATTCCATTTCACACCCAATGTCGGACAAGCTTTAAATCCTTTTACACCTCCGAAATTGCTTGCCAATTCAATTTCACCACCTGCAGAAAGCTGATCCGTAAAATTGTACCAAATCTGGGGCTCGGCAATGAAGATGGAGTAGGTCTTAGAATCGGCAAAAAACACATTCTTTTCCCACCATAAATCGGCAAATCCGCTAAAGGTGACTTTTTTGTCCAACAATTGAACGCCCCAGACGCCGGTCAATTGAGGGGTACTATTTTTTCCCTGGATATTTTTATACAACACCTTCAAATTTAATGTTTTTGAAAAATCGGGCGTAGCCCAGGCATAATCCACACCAACCAAATAACTATTGTTAATGGGTAGACCAAGACTTGTAGGAGTCACAAACAAGCCTCCATTGTATTCTATGTGAGCGCTGAATGGACCATCCCAGAATTTCAAGCACCTGGCAATTTCCATATACGCAGATCCCGGATGATTGTCCTGGCCCTGATTGTAGTCAAAATCTACAAAAAAGAAAGTGTTACCACATTTGTCCGGCTTGAACATTTCCAATGTTGTGGTCACGTAATTGCGGTTTTCACCGAAATC
>CAYYJF010000002.1:0-95377 GCA_964472175.1 uncultured Bacteroidales bacterium
ATTGCTGACAGGGGTTTCGTTGTTTTAATCAGGTGCCAGCAATGTTGCACGTCTTTGCATTGTTTGCAAAACCTTGTAACAGAAAATTGCAGGGCTTTGCATTTTAACCAAATCGTAGATTCTCAGGTGCTACTTCAAAATAGTATCATGCATTGCTGCATTTCATTGCAAAAAACATGTTTGATTTTTTTGTAAAATGTAGACAATTAGGATAAAAAACCTTATCTTTGCGGGGTTTTAAAAAAGATGACCCTTGGGCAAATTTGATCAATATAAAATTCCTTTAAAGTCGTTGAAGCAAGATACTTATTCTTTCGAATATATGCTTGACAATGATTACTTTAAAAATATTGATGGACAAGAAGTTCAAAAGGGCAATGTTTCAGCTGTAGTGAATGTTAAAAGCAGAGAAACTGATTTTGATTTGACATTCAATATACATGGCACCGTTAAAGTGCCTTGTGACAGATGTTTGGATGATGTTGAGGTAGAGGTTTCACATCAGGAAAGCATGCACGTGAAGTTTGGTCCTGATTTTTCAGAGGAAGGTGAAAATACCATTGTTGTACCTGAGCATGAAGGTGAATTGAATGTGGCTTGGTTTCTGTACGAATTTATTGCATTGAGTGTTCCGATAAAGCATATACATGCACCAGGAAAGTGCAATAAGATGATGTCTGGAAAGTTGAAGGTGCATTTGACGAAAACATCAAGCGATGTGGATGAAGAAGATATGGACGATGATTTGGAAATTGATGATGAGTTTATAGGTTTCGAAGATGAAACCGAACAAAATACAGATCCCAGATGGGATGAATTGAAAAAAATAATTGATAACAACTAATTGAATACAAAGAGATGGCACATCCTAAACACAAACATTCGAACACCAGAACGGCTAAAAGAAGAACCCATTATAAAGCTGAAGCCCCAACTTTAGCTGTTTGCCCAAATTGTGGTGCTCATTACATTTATCACACTGTATGTGGTGATTGTGGCTACTACAGAGGAAAAGTTGCAATAGAAAAAGCATCTGTATAATCTGTAAACGGACTGATATTGAGGGCTGTCTTTGAGAGAAGATGGCCTTTTCATTTTTAACAAAATCTAATAAGTTTTTACCACAACCGGGTAGTTGTTGTATCCCTTTTTTTAAGTATTTTTGCACAAAATTCGAAAAATGAGAAATTTTAATGCGGTGATTTCAGGAGTAGGCGGTTATGTGCCTGAGTCCATCATTACAAATCATGATATTTGTCAATTGGTTGAAACGTCAGATGAGTGGATCGTTACAAGAACCGGTATTAAAGAAAGACACAAACTCGATATTGCAGGAGCCGGAGCTTCCTATATGGGTGCTAAAGCAGTTAACGATTTGCTCAATAAAACAGGGATTGACCCAAAAGAAGTAGACCTGGTTATCTGTTCAACAAGTACACCTGATTATATTTTGCCTGCAACGGCTGTTCTGATAGCTCAGAAATGTGGCATGACAAATGCCTACGGATGGGATTTGAGTGCTGCATGCTGTGGTTTTATTTTCGCCTTGACTCAAGGTGCGGCCATGGTTGAATCCGGACGCTATAAAAAAGTGGTGATTGTTACAGCTGAAAAAATGACCAGTGTCACCAATTACAATGACAGAACCACTTGTCCTTTATTTGGCGATGGCGCCGCAGCCGTATTGCTTGAACCAACGACAGAACCTGTTGGTGTTATTGACAGTGTTCATGGATCAGATGGCAATGGTTTGCCATTTTTACACATCAAAGCAGGCGGTTCTGTTAAGCCTTCATCGCATGAAAGTGTGGATCAATCAGAACATTTTATCTATCAGGAAGGACAAGCTGTTTTTAAAACAGCTGTAACCAAACTGGTTGAAGCCAGTCAGGAAGTGTTGAAAAGAAATCAATTGAGTATTGAAGATGTACATTGGTTGGTACCGCATCAAGCCAACATGCGCATTATTGATGCCATTGTGCGCTATATGAATGTCCCGATGGAGAAAGTGCTTGTTAATATTGCAAAAATGGGAAATACATCCTCTTCAACCATCTCTCTTTGTTTGTGGGAATTTGAAAAGCAATTTAAGAAGGGCGATAACTTGATTTTATCCGCCTTTGGAGCTGGATTTTCCTGGGGTAGTGTCTATTTGAAATGGGGGTATGATCCCAAATAAAGTTGAATTAACTCATTGAATTTCGTATCTTTGTATCAAACTAACGAGGCTGTCTCCAAAGGCAGCCTCTTTGGTCAGAAATAATTTGAAGTAAACATGCACAAATCTGGATTTGTAAATATCGTTGGAAACCCCAATGTGGGTAAATCAACCCTGATGAATACCCTGGTTGGAGAACGAATCTCAATCATTACTTCAAAGGCTCAAACCACCAGGCATCGCATCATGGGGATTGTTAATGGTGAAGATTTTCAAATTGTTTATTCGGATACGCCCGGTGTCCTGGCTCCAAATTACAAACTGCAGGAATCTATGTTGAACTTTTCAAATTCAGCGCTGCAGGATGCGGATATTTTATTGTATGTCACGGATACGGTTGAAAAGATGGATAAAAATGCCACTTTTATCGAGAAAGTGAATCAATTAAACATTCCAATATTGGTCATTGTCAATAAGATAGATATTTCTTCTCAAGATAGTTTGGAAGAACAGGTGGAAACATTGAAAGGTTTACTTCCAAAAGCTGAAATTATTCCGATTTCTGCATTGAGACGCTTCAATGTGGATTATGTGCTGAAAAGAATTCAGGAACTTTTGCCCGAATCTCCTCCCTATTTTGACAAAGAGGCACTCACAGATAAACCAGCTCGTTTTTTCGTAACTGAAATCATCAGAGAAAAAATATTGCTTTATTATCAAAAAGAGATTCCGTATGCAACGGAAGTAGGCATTGAAAAATTTGAAGACGGCAAAGATTTGATTCGCATCAGTGCTGTCATTATGGTAGAACGCGAAACGCAGAAAGGCATCATTATTGGCCATGGCGGAAAGGCGCTGAAAAAGGTTGGCATGGAATCTAGAAAAGATATTGAAGCTTTTTTTGGAAAGAAAGTCTTTTTAGAAATGTATGTTCGGGTTGAAAAAGACTGGAGAAGTCGGGAAGCAAAACTGAAATTGTTTGGTTATCAATTGGATTAAAAAAAATGGGAAATATTGTAGCAATAGTTGGTCGACCAAATGTGGGCAAATCAACGCTTTTTAATCGCTTAACTGGTTTTAAACAAGCCATTGTTGATGATGAATCCGGAACCACAAGGGATCGTCAATATGGCCTCTCCGAATGGAATGGAAAACCCTTTTCTGTGATTGACACAGGAGGCTGGGTTGACAAATCCGGTGATGTTTTTGAGAATGAAATCAAAAAGCAAGTGAATCTGGCTATTGAAGAGTCTGATGTTATTTTGTTTGTTGTAGATGTGATCAATGGTTTGACCGATTTGGATATGGCTGTAGGTAAGATGCTTAGGGGTGTGAAGAAACCCGTATTGCTGATTGCCAATAAGGCTGATACCCACGAAATGGGATACAATGCTGCTGAGTTTTATTCCCTGGGTTTGGGTGATCCAATTGTCCTGTCAGCTGCAAATGGTTCGGGCACAGGTGATTTCTTAGATCTTTTATTGAGCCACTTTAATCCGGATAAAGACAAATCCGAAGAGTTGGAGAGTTTGCCTCGTATATCTGTCGTAGGTCGACCAAATGCTGGAAAGTCTTCCCTGGTCAACGCCTTTATTGGTGAAGAACGAACCATTGTTACTGATATTGCAGGTACTACGAGAGATTCCATCCATACCCGCTTTTCAAAATTTGGCTTTGATTTTTATTTGGTGGATACTGCCGGTATCAGAAAAAAAGGAAAGGTCAATGAAGATTTAGAATATTATTCTGTTATAAGATCCATTCGGGCAATTGAAAATTCTGATGTTTGTGTACTCATGATTGATGCAACAAGGGGTATTGAGAGCCAGGATCTGAATATTTTTTCTTTGATCCAAAAGAATAAAAAAGGATTGGTGGTTTGTGTCAATAAATGGGATTTGATTGAAGACAAAGAATCCAAAAACATCAAAGCTTTTGAAGCTGCCATCCGGGAACGTTTTGCACCTTTTATCGATTTTCCCATCATTTTTACTTCTGCATTGACCAAACAGCGTATTTTTAAAGTGTTGGAAACGGCCAAAGACGTCTTTGAAACCAGGCATTTCCATGTTTCTACCAATAAACTGAACGAATTTTTCTTGCCTTTGATTGAAAATTATCCCCCACCATCCAATAAAGGGAAATACATCAAAGTCAAATATGTGACACAACTTCAGGGCCCTCAAACACCTACGTTTGTGTTTTTCGCCAACTTGCCCCAATATATAAAGGAACCATATAAACGCTTTTTGGAAAATAAACTAAGATCTGAATGGAATTTTCATGGAACACCCATTCAAATCTTTATCAGACAAAAATAGTGCTTGCCAACTGTTAATATTTGTTATTTGACAGGTGTAGAATTGTTTATTATAGATGTGATTTGATATAAACATGAATCTTCTTTAGAAGATTGATTTTTAACAATCTGGTTTTCAGAAAGTATCGTTTGATTTTCAAATCTTATGTAATCAACCTTTTTTAACGAAACGTATTTGTTGTTGGGGGACGGTTTGGTTATATTTGTTAAACAATAGGGGTTGAAGTCCTGTTTACAGTAATAGGGGTATCCATTTAACAAATGTGGTTTTTTTTGAAAGCGATTTAATAGACTAACTTAAATTTATAAGGCTCTTTCCATTTCCGTGAGGATGTGAAAGGGTCTTTTTTTGTAACTTTACACAGTTAACGATCATTCATGAGTTCAAAACGTATTGTCATAGGCCTTTCCGGCGGTGTTGATTCCAGTGTTGCCGCGTATCTCCTTAAGAAACAGGGGTATGAAGTGATTGGTGTATATATGATCAATTGGAAAGATACCGTTGGCACGCTGTCGGGTGACTGTCCCTATGAAGATGATTTGCTGATCGCCGAATTGGTTGCCAGAAAACTCGATATTGAGTTTCACTCGGTTGATTTGAGCGATACCTATCGGGAAAAAGTAGTGGAATACATGTTTTCTGAGTATGAAAAAGGTAGAACGCCAAATCCGGATGTGCTATGCAATCGGGAAATTAAATTTGATGCCTTTCTGGCCGCAGCTGAAAGCCTAGGTGCATCCTTGGTTGCAACCGGTCACTATTGCAGAAAAGACACCCTTTTAATTTCGGACAAACCAGTTTACAGACTGTTGGCAGGAAAAGATAAAAACAAGGATCAATCCTATTTTTTGTGTCAGCTTTCTCAAAAACAGCTTTCCAAAGCGCTTTTTCCGATTGGAGAACTGACCAAGCCTCAGGTCAGAGCCATCGCTGAAGAACTGGGTTTGGCTACAGCCAATAAAAAAGATTCTCAGGGTATTTGTTTTGTTGGAAAAGTTGATCTGCCGGTTTTTTTGCAACAGAAACTGCAAAAAGTGGAAGGGGAGGTGATTGAAATACCCAACCATTTTAAAGCCTATTCAAGAATGTATCCTGACGTATTGGATGATCGTTTGCGTAAGCAATCGAAGGCATATTTTTATACCAGAAAAGACGGAAAAATTGTCGGAAAACATCAGGGGGCACATTTTTATACCATTGGTCAAAGAAAAGGTTTGGGCATAGGTGGATTTGAAGAACCGCTGTTCGTCCTAGCGACAGATGTTCATGAAAATATTATTTTTGTTGGTGAAGGAAACGATCATCCGGGATTGTTGCGTAAAACATTGAAAATCAATTTTGATGACATTCATTGGATTCGTGAAGACAAGACCCTGAAGATTGGAGAAAGCGCTGTATATCAGGTTAGAATTCGCTACAGACAACCTTTACAAGAAGCCACTTTGTATCGATTGTCAGACGGCTTGTACATAGATTTTATAAAACCACAATTAAGCATCACTCCCGGACAATTTGCAGCCTGGTATGATGCGGACGAGTTGGTTGGTTCAGGAATGGTTTCAGAATAAAATGTCGTATGAATAAACGGATGTTATTTTTAGCAGTGAATCTGCTTTTTGCAAGTCTGATTCTCGCAGCCGACTGGACTGTGGAAACAGTCCCCAATACACATACAGTCAATGCTGCTGTTTTTTCTGCAGATCCGGATCAATTATTGGATGATGCCAATCAGTCAAAAATAGATCAGATTTTGTTTGATTTGGAAAAGCAAACGACGGCTGAAGTGTTTGTTGTTGCTTTAAAATCTATTGGAGAAGCCGACATGAGAATGTTTGCAACCGATTTGTTCCAACGCTTTGGACTTGGAAAAAAAAGCAAGGACAACGGTTTATTGGTGTTGTTTGTTGAAGATCAGCGCAAAGTAACGATGGAGGTCGGTTATGGCCTGGAAGGGGTATTGCCTGATGTGGTGTGTTTTAGAATCATTGATGAAATCATGGTTCCAATCATGAAACAAGGTCAATATGGTCTGGGTATGTTGAACGGTGTGCAACGTGTTGTGCGTATTCTTTCCGATCCGAATGTGCTTGCTGAGATTTCTGTGGATAAAAAGGTGCTGATGCAGGAAAAACGTGCACAAAAAATCAATAGGATCAAATGGATGGCAGGTGGATATCTGTTTTTGTCAGTCTTTGTATTGATTTTGCTCTTGATGTCAGGTCAGAGAAAGTTTCGTGAAACAAAGAATATGCCTCCTTATGATGCTTATAAGCATCTGAAAACCATGATTTTTGGATTGAAATTCTTATCCGTATTATTCCCGTTAACCATTTTGCCGCTTCTTTTATATTACAAAAAGAAACTGGATGCCATTCGAAAAGCACCTAGAAATTGTGCCATTTGTTCCAGGCCCATGTTGTTGATGAATGAAAAGCAGGAGGATGCCTATTTGAATATTGGTCAGCAAAATGAAGAGCGTGTTGGATCTGTCGATTATGATGTATGGGTGTGTATGGATTGTGGAAATAAGTCTTTGTTGCCTTATGATCAGTCTTTTACACGTTATAAAAAATGCCCTCATTGTCAGTACAAAACATTTGCGCAAATTTCTGATCGGATTGTTTCCCCGCCAACCCCCTTGTCAACAGGCCAAGGTCAACATGTGTTCAGCTGTGCAAATTGTGGTCATGAAGCTGTCAAATACTTTGTCATACCCATGATTGTTGTTTTGCCTACTGGAAATGGAAGAGGTAATGGCGGTTTTGGCGGTGGCGGTTTCGGTGGCGGAAGTTTTGGCGGAGGATCAAGCGGCGGTGGCGGAGCTTCCGGCGGCTGGTAATTCTGGCATGAATTTTGTCCAAAGTAGATTATAAACAAACAACATAAAAAAATGAAAAAAAACACGATTATTTGGATTGCAGTTTTGGGCGTGCTTGTTCTCTTGTTCGTATGGGGAAACAACAGGTATAACTATATGGTTTCCGGTGAAGAATTGGTGTCAAAAGCATGGTCTGATGTGGAAAGTCAATACCAAAGACGTTCGGATTTGCTGCCCAATCTGGTTGAAACGGTCAAGGGATATGCCAAGCATGAAAAATCAACTTTGCAAGCGGTGATTGAAGCCAGGGCAAAAGCAACTCAAGTGACGGTGAATCCTGATAATATGACTCCTGAAAAATTGGCAGAGTATCAGGCTGCGCAATCACAGGTAGGTTCAGCCATTGGCAGATTGCTGGTGAGTGTTGAGCAGTATCCCGATTTAAAAGCCAATCAAAATTTCAAGGAACTACAGGCTCAATTGGAATCAACAGAAAACCGAATTGCGGTACACAGACAACGTTTCAACGATATGGCACAAAAGTACAATGTGTTGATTCGTAAGTTCCCTTCAAATATCATTGCATCGATGTTTGGTTTCGAGAAGAAGGGCTATTTTGAAGCAGAAGCTGGAAGCGAAAAAGCCCCACAACTTAATTTTGATTGAATTTGAATGAATGACAGGGTGATATAATCCGGTCTTTGAACAAAATATTATAATGTATGTTTTCAGGAATCGTTGAAGAAGCAGCTATTGTAAGAAAAATGGAATTTGATGGTGGCAATTTACATTTGACGCTGGAATGTTCCTTTACAAATGAGCTTAAAATAGATCAGAGTATTTCCCACAACGGGGTTTGTTTGACTGTCGTGCATATTTCCGGAAGCCAGTACACGGTGACTGCCATCCAGGAAACACTAAACAAATCCAATTTGGGAAAATTGAAGATCAATGATAGGGTGAATATTGAAAGAAGTATGCCCTTTAATGGACGTTTGGATGGACATCTTGTTCAAGGGCATGTAGATCAGACCGCCACTTGTGTGGATGTTCAGTCGGAAGATGGAAGCTGGAGATATCTTTTTGAATATGACGTGGATGATGAAATGAGAAAACAAGGATATTTCACTGTCGAAAAAGGTTCTGTGACTGTCAATGGTGTCAGTTTGACCGTGTGCAATTCAAAAGACAGAAGCTTTGAAGTCTCGATCATCCCGTATACACATGAACATACCAATTTCAATGCCATTTCTAAAGGAACCATTGTGAACCTGGAATTTGATATCATTGGTAAGTATATTGGTAAGTTGATGGCATTCAATAGATAAATATGGGTAGGATACTGGCCATAGATTACGGAAGAAAACGATGTGGAATTGCAGTGACAGATCCACTTCAATTAATTTCTAATGGATTGACAACTGTATCCAGCTCGGAGTTATTCAATTTTATTGTTCAATATATTCAAGTGGAAAAGGTGGAACGATTTGTGGTTGGCCTGCCAAAACAGATGAACAATGAGTTGTCTGAATCCATGAAATATATTGAACCCTTTGTTCAAAGATTAAAGCGTGCGTTTCCCGATATTCCGGTGGAATATTATGACGAACGGTTTACTTCAAAATTGGCGCATAGAGCGATGATTGATGGTGGCTTGAAAAAAACTGCCAGACAAAATAAGGCATTGGTCGATGAAATCAGTGCTGTGATTATATTACAATCCTATATGGAATCAAAACGATAAAACATGCAATTACCCATTTATTTGTATGGCCAACAGGTCTTAAGAAAAGGTTCAAATACACTCGTGACACCCGATTATCCCAAACTCAAGGAGTTGATAGATAATATGTTTGACACCATGCATTTCGCTGAGGGTGTTGGACTTGCTGCTCCGCAAATCGGTTTACAATTACAATTGTTTGTGGTTGATTTAAGCGCTTTGGGCGAAGAGGATCCCAGCTATTTGGGTTTTAAAAAGGTTTTTATCAATCCTGAAATTATTGAATTCTCTGAAGATACATGTGCCATTGAAGAAGGATGTCTGAGTTTGCCCGATATTCACGAACGTGTGGTGCGGAGCTCTTCGGTTGTCATCCGATATCAGGATGAATCTTTTCAACCGCATGAAGAAACCTATGCTGAATTTGCCGCCAGGGTTATTCAACATGAATACGATCATTTATTGGGGAAAGTATTTACCGATAGAATAGCACCAATTCGTAAGCAGTTGATCAAATCTAAACTGACCAATATTATCAAAGGAAAAACCAGACCGTCATATAAGGTGAAAACTCTATAACTTTTGTTAAGTAGACGTATTTGGTGATTTGTTGGTTCAGAATTTGCAGGTATCTTTGAATGTTTTTCAGGGATACCTTTTTTTATGGAATACACTAAATGAAAAAGACACTCACCATTTTGTTGCTGCTATGTTGTATGCTCCCTTCGCTTCGTTCGCAAATCAATGCGGAGCACATGTTGAGAGTTGGTCAGAATGCCCTGTATTTTGAGGATTATGTGTTGTCTATTCAATATTTCAATCAAGCAATTAAAAACAAACCTCATTTGGCCGAACCCTATTTTTATAGGGCAGTTGCAAAATTGTATCTGGGTGATTATGAGGGTTGTGAAGAGGATTGCTCTTTGACATTGGAGCGAAATGCTTTTATGGCAAAAGCGTATTTATGTCGGAGCTATGCAAGAATGAAATTGAATAAATTTGAATTGGTGGTTGCTGATTGTGAAAAGGGTTTGGAATTCGATTCCCAAAACAAAGATTTGATGAAAAACCGTGCTTATGCCTTTGTTTATTCCAAACAATATAAACAAGCTGAAACGGCTTTAGACAATTTGTCAAAGAAGTATCCCATGGATGTGGACGTATATTTGGCACTTGGAAAAATGCATGTCGAAATGACCGATACCATGGCAGCCATTGAGGATTTTAGCCGGGCTATTTCGGTTGATAAATACAATTCATTGGGTTGGGGAGCCAGGGGGTGGATTTATTTGATGAAAGACAAGCATGCCAATGCTCTGGCCGATTTAAACGAGGCCATAGGACTCAGATCTGATGATCCTGCTTATTTTATGAATCGTGCCTTGGCGCGTTATCATTTGAACGATTTGCGTGGTACGATGGATGACTTTGATCAGGCAATCAATTTGGATCCTGAAAACAAACTAAATTATTTAAACAGAGCCATTCTTAGAACGACAGTAGGAGATTTGAATCGTGCTGTCGATGATTATAATAAGGTGATAAGTCTGGATCCCGATGACTACCAGATCGTATATAACCGGGCTCTGGTTCTCAAAGATTTGGGCAAGTATAAAGATGCGATTGCCGATTTTTCAAGAATCATTACGAAATATCCGGAATTTTTACCTGCTTACCAGCTCAGATCAGAATCCAGACGATTGAGTGGTGATTTGAAGGGGGCGGATAAGGATTACTTTGCTGCCTGGAATTTGCAAGAAAAATTAAGAAAAGAGCGTAACAAGCAGCCTGTAGCTGCGAATAACAAGCAGGTACAGGATTCAGTCGCAATCAAACAAGAATCGCTCAAAAAATTGCAGCGTATGGTGGCTGTACAATCCAATTTGCAGGAAGAAAATCAATACGACAATTCAATCCGGGGAAGCGTGCAGAATACAATGACCGATTTTGAGCTTGCCCCGATGTATAAGCTAACTTATTATGAGCCGAAACAACATGGTTTGAATAAAAGAGGAATCGATTTGGTTGCCTATTTAAAAGGGGTCAATCTGATCAACAATAAAAAAGTGCCCTCCCTCTTGCTTGCCAATCAGGATGTTTCTTTGACTTCAAAACAAGCTGATATTCATTTTGAATCTATCAATGAATACTCAAAATTGATTGATCAAAATCAAAAGGATGCCGGCTTGTATTTTGGACGAAGTTTGGACTATTTTTTGGTTCAGGACTTGAACAATGCACTCTTGGATGTCGGCAAAGCCATCGAGCATAATCCTGCATTTGTTTTGGCGTATTTTGAGCGTTCTTATTTACGATACAGGAAAATGAATATTGAATATGCCAAGAATCAACAAGAAAAGGTTTCTGTTTTGAATGAAGTCGCTTCTGATAATGCTCCATCAAAACTAAACCTGGGCGAAAAAGCTTATGGCATGGATTTGGATTTGTTGATGCGGGATTTGGAAAAAATACTGGAACTGGATCCTGATTTTTTCTTTGCTTATTACAATCGTGGATGCATTCGTTTTCTGCTAAAAGATTATAGAAATGCCATCGTGGATTTCTCAAAAGTGATTTCCAAAAATCCTGAATTTGCAGATGCCTGGTTCAATAGGGGTATTACCTACATATTCCTGGGTGATCGTGAAAAAGGTGTTTCTGATTTGAGAATGGCCGGACAACTTGGCAATTATAAGGCCTACAATTTATTGAAAAGACTTAGTGGGGAATAAAAAAAGAGGATGTTCCCGACATGAATTCGGGAACCCCTCTTAAGTGGGGAAGAAGTCGCATCAATGAGATGTGTGAAAACTCCGTATGACATGATTTGAGTGCCAGATTTCCTTTGTAATCCGCTGCGCCTAAGCGACACCCTAAGGTGTTGCGGCCCGCCATTGTACGTCTGAGCTTGTCTCGGTGTTCGTGTAAAAATTGATGAGTCTACCAATCAATGTTGACACGACTTCTGTACAACAAATATACTTTATTTTGTTCCGAAATACAATGTTTAAGGGCATTTTCTCATTGATTTGCACAAAATAAAAAATGGCCATTACCACGAATTAATTTGGTAATAGCCATTTAAAATGATCGCTATATAAGCGAATGCTTATTTATGCAAAACTTTTAGCTTGGGTGACAATGGCCTTGAAAGCTTGTGGCTCATTCATTGCCAAATCTGCCAATACTTTACGGTTGATTTCGATTCCGGCTTTGTGCAAAGCACCCATCAAGCGGCTGTATGACATACCTTCCAATCTGGCTGCTGCATTGATACGCTGAATCCAAAGTGCGCGAAATTCGCGTTTTTTGGCTTTACGGTCACGGTATGCAAATTGTTGACCTTTTTCCCAAGTGTTTTTGGCAACTGTCCAAACATTTTTGCGGGAACCGAAGTATCCTCTGGTTAATGATAAAATTTTCTTTCTGCGAGCTCTTGAAGCTACGTGATTTACTGATCTAGGCATTTTTAGTTTTTTTTTTGAATGTTAGCGTCTTGCTTTAAGGGCAGATCTTAAGTGCTAAAACTCGGTTAAAAAATAGTTGGACGAATTATTTCATACCAAGCAAAAGCTTGACGTTGTATTCATCGGTCTTATCTACAAGACCAATGTGAGTCAAGTTGCGTTTTTGTTTGGTTGTTTTCTTCGTCAAAATGTGACTTTTAAATGCGTGTTTACGCTTGATTTTGCCGGTTCCGGTAAGGGCAAACCTTTTTTTTGCACCGGAATTAGTCTTCATCTTTGGCATTTTTTTCCGTTTTTTGTGGTGATAATTGTTTATTCGTGGGGGCTGCTTTCTTTTTGGGAGCCATCATGATAATCATGCGTTTCCCCTCTAATACCGGCATGCTCTCTACTTTTCCGTAATCTTCCAGGTCGTTTGCAAAACGAAGCAATAATACTTCACCTTGTTCTTTAAACAAAATGGAACGACCTTTAAAAAAGACATAAGCTTTCAATTTGCAACCTTCTTCTAAAAAGGCTTTTGCATGTTTTAATTTAAAGTTGTAATCGTGATCGTCTGTTTGCGGACCAAAACGAATTTCCTTCAAAGTGATTTTTGTAGCCTTTGCTTTTTGCTCCTTTTGTTTTTTCTTTTGTTGATAAAGAAATTTTTGATAATCAATGATACGACAAACGGGGGGAGCAGCATTGGGTGAAATTTCCACGAGATCCAATTGCTTCTGATCGGCAAAAGCCAACGCTTGTTGTATGGTGTATACACCTTGTTCAACGTTATCACCGACCAAACGGACCTCTCTGACACGAATTTTTTCATTAATTCGGTACTGCATTTTTAAATCATCGTTCTTCATTCAGATGCTTGTAATCCTCGTTTTTATGTTTTATATAATTGATTATCAGAATTTTGACTACCAACTTGTCATCATTCTTTCGACTTCTTGGGTCAAAAGCTCGGCAAAGTTAATAAATTTCATCGAACCTTTATCCCCTTCTCCTTGTTTTCTTACAGAAACTTCTTGTTTTTCTGCTTCTTGCTCTCCAACAATCAACATGTAGGGAATACGTTTCAATTCATTGTCTCTGATCTTTCTGCCAATTTTTTCATTTCTGTCGTCAACGATGGTGCGAATGTCTTGTTGGTTCAGATATTCTGACACCTGATTGGCATAGTCATTGAATTTTTCGCTAATGGGAAGGATGACTACTTGATCCGGGGTTAACCACAATGGGAATTTGCCTGCGGTATGTTCAATCAATACAGCAACAAAACGTTCCATCGAACCAAATGGCGCTCTGTGAATCATGATGGGACGGTGCTTTTGGTTGTCGCTGCCAACATATTCCAATTCAAATCTTTCCGGCAAATTGTAGTCAACCTGAATGGTGCCCAATTGCCAGCGTCTGCCGATGGCGTCTTTGACCATAAAGTCTAATTTGGGACCGTAAAAAGCGGCTTCTCCAAGTACGACTTTGGCTTGGAGCCCTTTTTCCTGGCAGGCCTCAACGATGGCACGTTCTGATTTTTCCCAGTTATCATCGCTCCCAATGTATTTTTCTTTGTTATTGGGGTCTCTCAATGAAATTTGAGCTTCAAAATTTTTAAAGTCTAATGCATTGAAAATGATGAAAATGATATCCATCACTTTTAAGAATTCTTCTTTCAGTTGATCGGGTCTGCAAAAAATGTGTGCATCGTCCTGTGTGAAACTTCTAACACGGGTCAATCCATGAAGTTCACCGCTTTGTTCGTATCTGTACACCGTTCCAAATTCTGCAAAACGCAATGGAAGGTCTTTGTATGAACGGGGTAGGAATTTGAATATTTCGCAATGATGTGGGCAATTCATTGGCTTGAGCAGGTATTCTTCACCTTCTTCCGGCGTGTGAATTGGTTGGAAGGAGTCTTTGCCGTATTTTGCGTAATGACCTGAAGTAATCCATAGTTCTTTTTGGCCGATATGAGGGGTCATGACTTGCTGGTATCCGAATTTCTTTTGAATTCTTTTCAGAAAATCTTCCAATTTCAATCTCAAAGCTGTGCCTCTGGGTAACCATATGGGCAGACCTTTACCAACAGCTTCGCTGAACATGAACAATTCGAGTTCGCGGCCAATTTTACGATGGTCTCTTTTTTTGGCTTCTTCCAATATGACCAAATACTCTTCAAGCAATTTCTTTTTAGGGAAGGTGACGCCGTATATACGTGTAAGCTGTTTGCGCTTTTCATCGCCTCTCCAATAAGCTCCGGCTACTGAAAGTAGCTTGATGGCTTTAATGGGCTCGGTGTCTGTTAAGTGCGGGCCTTTACAAAGGTCGGTAAAGCTTCCTTGTGTGTAGGTGGTGATGCTGCCATCTTCCAATTCGGAAATCAATTCACATTTGTACAATTCGGTTTTTTTACCAAAAAACTCCAAGGCATCATTTTTGCTGATTTCTCGTCGCACGATGGATCGTTTCAAAGCTGCGATTTCATACATTTTTGTCTCAATTTCAGCCAAATCGGATTCTTTGATGATGGTTTCTCCGGGATCAACATCATAATAAAAGCCGTTTTCAATGGCTGGTCCGATTCCGAATTTGATGCCAGGATACAATTCTTGAAGTGCTTCGGCCATTAAATGCGCTGAAGAATGCCAAAAAGCATGTTTGCCTTCAGGGTCTTCCCACTTTAAGAGTCGAATTTCTCCATCCTCTAAAATGGGACGGTTTAATTCTATGGTATGGTTGTTGAACGAGGCTGCAAGACATTCTTGTGCCAACCTTTGACTGATGCCTTCAGCAATATGTTGTGCCGTGGTACCGCGGTTAAAAGATTTTACCGTGCCATCGGGAAACGTCAATTTGATCATTGTATTTTTTTTCTTAGGTATAACAATACGATGCAAAATTACTGCATTAATTTTAGTTGAACAAGCGCGTTTTCTATGTTTTCTATTTTTTCAATTTGCAGGGACCTTTTTGAGTTGATTTCGCGTAGTCTGCTTGTATGTATTTGGTTTTGTGCATATTGTAGAATCTTGTCAAATACGTCCGATTGATAATAGGAAGCGTTTTTCTGACTGACGAAATAACAGGTCATCCGGCCGTTCCTGAGTTGAATCTTTTCCATCCCCAATGTTTTGGCTATGCAACGCAGCCGAACGGTGTCGATTAGATCCAAACCGACTTTGGGAATTGGGCCAAAGCGGTCTGTGAGTCTTTGTATGAATGCCTGAATGCCCTGTTCTTCTTCCAGGTTGTCCATTTCCCGATAAAGCATCATTCTTTCAGAGGAGCCAGGGACATAGGACTCAGGAAAATACATTTCTAGATCGGATTCTATCAAACAGTCGGTTACATACATGACTTGCCCTTTTCTGTCTTTGGACAGGGGTTCATCAGCAAACAGATCGGCAAATTCTTCACTTTTGAGTTCTTGTACGGCTTCGTTTAATATTTTCTGATAGGTTTCATATCCCAAATCTGCGATAAATCCACTTTGTTCTGCGCCAAGCATGTTTCCAGCACCTCTGATGTCCAGATCTTGCATGGAGATATTGAAGCCGCTGCCCAATTCTGCAAAATTTTCTATGGCTTGAAGCCTCCGTCTGGCATCAGCTGTTAATGTTTGAAGTGGGGGAGCGACCAGATAACAAAAGGCTTTCTTGTTGCTTCTGCCTACTCTGCCCCTCAGCTGATGCAAATCACTCAAGCCGAATTGATGCGCATTGTTGATAAAAATGGTATTTGCATTTGGAATATCAATGCCGGATTCAACAATGGTGGTGCAAATGAGGACATCGTACACTTCGTCCATGAATTCCATGATGATTTTTTCCAGTTTTTCTCCTTCCATTTGCCCATGTGCGATCACGGTTCGGGCTTCAGGAACGCATCTTTTTATAAGGCGTTCTATTTCAGGAAGTTGTTGTACTCTGTTGTTGATGAAAAAGACCTGTCCGTTTCTGCCCAATTCAAATTCGATGGCTTCTTTGATGAGCTCTTCTGATAAAACAGCCACTTCTGTCTGAACAGGGTATCTATTGGGGGGTGGGGTTGATATGATGCTTAAATCTCTGGCTCCCATCAAAGAAAACTGAAGGGTTCGTGGGATAGGAGTTGCCGTCATTGTCAGGGTATCAATGTTGACTTTCAGGCTTTTAAGCTTTTCTTTGACGGAAACACCGAATTTTTGCTCTTCATCAATAATAAGTAAGCCCAAATCCTTAAATCCGATGCTCTTGCCAATGAGTTTGTGTGTTCCAATGATGATGTCAATTTTTCCATCCTTCAATGCTTTCACAACCTGTTGTGCATCAGTAGTTTTTCTGGTTCTACTTAGATAGTCAACCTTACAAGGGAATTCTTTCAATCTGTTGCTGAATGTTTTATAATGTTGCAGCGCAAGTACGGTGGTTGGAACCAAAACGGCAACTTGTTTTCCGTCGGTGACAGCTTTGAATGCGGCTCTTATGGCTACTTCTGTTTTTCCAAAACCAACATCTCCACAAATTAAACGATCCATGGGTTTGCTGCTTTCCATGTCATTTTTTAAGTCGTTTGTCGCTTTAAATTGATCCGGAGTGTCTTCATATACGAAAGATGCTTCCAATTCTTGTTGAAGATAACTGTCGGGACTAAATTGAAATCCTTCTTCCTGCTTACGCTGAGCATACAGTTTGATGAGGTCTCTGGCAATGTCTTTGACCTTTTTCTTCGTTTTTTCTTTGATGTTGCTCCAGGCAGCTCCACCAAGTTTGTGTATGGTTGGTGCAGTTCCTTCTTTGCCTTTGTATTTGGAAATTCTGTGTAAATTGTGGATGCTTACAAAAATGGTATCGTCGTCTTTATATACAATTTTGATGACTTCCTGCATTTTTCCATTCAATTCTGTGCGAAACAATCCGGCAAACCGGCCAACGCCGTGATCGATATGCACAACATAGTCTCCAAATTGAAATTGGACGATTTCTTTGAGCGAAAGTGCGAGTTTGCCATTTCGGGTTTTGTCCGATTTTAAATTGTATTTGTGATAACGTTCAAATATTTGGTGATCGGTAAAACAAGCGATTTTCAGATGGTTGTCTATGAAACCTTCATGGAGTGTTTTTAAAATGGGTGTGAATGAGATGGGGTCACCTCTGTCTTCAAAAATGGTTTTCAACCTTTCCACTTGTTTCTCACTATCGCTTAAAACACAGAGTTGATAGTTGTTGTCCAAATATTTTTGAAAACTTTGACTTACAAATTCAAAATTCTTTCCAAAAACATCTTGTGGCGAAGTGTCAAACGTGATTTTAACCGATTTGTTTCCCACCGACTTTCTTCCAAATTCAACCCATCTGAAATGTGAGGTCTCTTCGATGAATGCTTCAGGGGTCATGAGCTTGTCCGGTGATTTATCTCCGGTGTCTTCCAGTAAGATGTTGATTTTTCCGATGGTGTATTCGAAATCCGAGAAACAGAGCAGGTCTTCGGGTTTTAAATAGTTGAAAAGAAAGCACAAATCGTTGTTTTGGTTTTCAGAAAAGGGCACGATTTTAATTTCTTCATAGTTTTCGACGGACAATTGGCTTTCAATGTTGAATGTTCTGATGCTCTCAACTTCATCGCCAAAAAAATCTATTCTGAATGGGAGTTCGTGGCTCCATGAATAGACATCAATCAAACTGCCGCGTGTTGCAAATTGACCGGGTTCATACACATAGTCTACCCTTTCAAATCCATATTCTTGCAGCAATTCAATGACAAAGGCATTGTCAAGCAGTTCTCCTTTATGGATGGCGATGGTTTTGGTTTTTAATTCATCCGGGCTGACGACTTTTTCAAGTAGTGCATCCGGATAGGTGACAACCACACAGGGGGTGTCTTGCCTTAAGGCTTGTAATGCTTCCGTTCTAAGAATGGTGTTCCCTGCATCGTTCCTGCCCAATCTGATAGATCTTTTGAAGCTGGAAGGATAAAAATTGACTGTTTGTTCTCCCAATAATTGTACCAAATCGTGGTAAAGGTAGCCGGCAGTTTCCAAATCGTCCTGAATGATGACCATGTTTTTGCTGTCCGAATGGAACAGCGAAGCCAAAACCAAACTTGCGGAAGATCCGCAAAGTCCGTATAAATGAAGGTTTTCATTTGGTTTTGACATCAAAGACCTGACCACATTTAATTGTGGACAACGGTCATAGAGTTCGCGTAATTGTATGAGTTCCAAATGCTCTATTCCTATTAAGATGTATAAAATTTAGCAAAAATATGAAATATCTTTGGGCGTGCATTCCTGAGGGTCAAAATAATCCCGTATCTTTGGATTTTTAATTCCCAAATCATTTCAAAATGACCTCTGATTCTATTGTTATTATTCCCACTTACAATGAAATTGAAAACATTGAATTGATTGTTAAAGCTGTTTTTAATTTACCCAAAGCTTTTGATGTATTGATCGTGGATGATGGTTCACCTGATGGTACTGGAGCAAAGGTGAAAGCCATGATGGCCGAGTATCCGGATGCATTGTTTATGATTGAAAGAAGTGGAAAACAAGGTTTGGGTACAGCCTATTTGGTTGCATTTGATTGGGCTTTGAAAAACGGGTATGAATATATGATAGAAATGGATGCCGATTTCTCTCATAACCCCAAAGATCTGATTCCTTTGCAACGTGCATGTGCACAACAGGGAGCGGATTTGGCCATTGGATCCAGGTATGTAGACAATGTAGTCAATGTAGTCAATTGGCCGATTGGTCGTGTGCTGATGTCTTATTTCGCCTCTATCTATGTGCGTTTGGTGACAGGAATGAAAATTTTCGATACCACTGCCGGTTTTAAATGTTACAGAAGACAGGTGCTTCAGACGCTTGAATTGGATAAGATTCGTTTCAAGGGATATGCATTTCAAATAGAAATGAAATTTACGGCTTGGAAGTGTGGCTTTACGATCAAAGAAGTGCCAATCATATTTACAAACAGAGAATTGGGAATTTCAAAAATGAACGGAGGTATTTTTAATGAAGCCGTTTTCGGTGTCATTAAAATGACTTGGAGGAGCTATTTTAGAAAGTTTCCCCAAAAGAGTGCTTTATGAGAAATGTATTGATTCATCAGGCTTCAATTGTGAACGATGGTTGCATTTTTGAGGGTTCTGTTCTAATTGAAAAGGATTGTATTAAAACAATTTATAAGGAATCTGTTCCTGAAGATGTCATTCAGAATTCATCCATCATCGAGGCAAAAGGTATGTTTTTGTTTCCCGGTATCATTGATGTGCATGTGCATTTCAGAGAACCTGGTCTGACCCAAAAAGGTGGTTTCGTTTCTGAATCGGCTGCAGCCGTGGCCGGTGGTGTAACTTCCTATTTAGAAATGCCCAACACCAAACCGCTTACCACCACTTTAGAGGCCTGGAATGAAAAGAAAGACCTGGCTGCTGAAAAATCTTTGGCAAATTTTGGCTTTTTTTTGGGTGCCACCAATTCCAATCTGGATGTATTGCTCAAGGCCGATTATTCGTCCGTTTGTGGGGTGAAGGTGTTTATGGGATCTTCGACTGGGAATATGCTGGTCAATGAACTTCAGACTTTGGAAGAGATTTTTAAATCAGTTTCCGGTGTTGTGGCAGTGCATGCTGAATCGGAAGCTGTGATTCAAATGAATAAAGCCCGCTATATAGAGCTATATGGCGATCAATTACCGACCAAATTCCATCCGTTGATACGAACCAGTCAAGCATGCTATGAGAGTTCTGCTTTGGCGGTGGAAATGGCGCATAAATTCAATACAAGATTGCATCTGGCGCATCTATCGACCAAAGAGGAGTTGACTTTGCTGGAGGATTTACCCTTGAACGAAAAACGCATCACTTCAGAAGTCTGTATACCGCATTTGTGGTTTGATGATGGAGACTATGAGCGTTTGGGTAATTATATCAAATGCAATCCGGCCATTAAATCGAGTTCCGATCGAATGGCATTACAGGATGCTTTAAATACCAATTTGTTGGATGTGGTTGCAACAGATCATGCTCCTCATACACAGGAAGATAAAATTGGTAATTGTTTGGTCGCTGCTTCTGGCATACCAAGCATTCAATTTTCATTGCTGGCTATGCTGGAATTTTATCACCGCAAACAAATCTCTTTGGAAACCATTGTCCAAAAAATGTGTCATGCACCTTCTACGGTTTATCGTATGGAAAAAAGGGGATATATCAAAGAGGGATTTTTTGCCGATTTGGTTTTGATACATCTTGAAAGTCCCTGGGTTTTGGACAAGAATTCGATATTTTCTTCATGCGCATGGTCTCCTTTTGAAGGCGAACAATTCAAATCAAAGATTCTAAAAACCTTTGTGAATGGATCTTTGGTGTATGATGAGGGCATTATCCTTTCGGATCAAAAAGGTAAAGCCATTCGGTTTTCCAACTAAACAGCTTTCTCAATTATTTTATGGATTGATTTCCAGATTCTGGACGTCCCCTGGCTCCAATTGAAGTTCTTCAATGTTGTTGTCCATGTCTGCTTCTTGGATATCAATGGCATTGATGGCTTCTGCGTTTATATCGACGCTGTCGATTGCTGTTGAGTCTACTGTTGGTGTCCAGGCTGTTTGACAGGAGTAGGGGAGCAATATTTCCTCTTTGGGTTTTGGGAAACGTCCTCTATATCTGTTTAAGGATGGATCGGCCAGGACTTTTTCCATGAAATATCCAAAAATAGGCATGGCTGTTTTGCTTCCTTCACCGTAGGCTCCAGTTCTGAAATGAACGCTTCGATGTTCGCCGCCAACCCATGCGCCACCAACCAATTTTGGTGATACACCCACAAACCAAGCATCAGAGTGATTGGATGAAGTGCCGGTTTTGCCACCAAAGTCAGTATTGTACTTATGGATGTCATACCCCCACAAATTCATGACCGTTGCCATGGGTTCAGTCAAACCGGCTCTCAACATTTGGGTCATTAAAAATGCAGATTGATAGGGGATAGCCCTTGTCTCTTTTCGCTTATGTTCAAAAATGACTTTGCCGTTTTTGTCTTCAATTCTGGTCACCATGACAGGATCGTGGGTGATGCCATCATTGACGACGGTACAATAGGCATTGACAAGCTCTAAAAGACAAACGTCAGAAGAACCAAGTGAAACCGAAGGAATTTCATGCAGGGGTGTTTTAATGCCCATGGCAGCTGCGGTTTTGACGATGTCATGAATGCCTACTTCTTTGGCCAATGATACTGCGATGGAATTGATGGAACGCGCAAACGCCGCTTTTAACGTCAGGTTTTGTCCTGTATATACGCCATTGGCATTTCTGGGTATCCAAACCTTTGGTTCGCCTTTTTCCATCACATCCCAGGTAATGTATTGGTCTGTCCTGTAATCACAGGGGCCCATGCCTTTGTTCATGGCTTCCGTGTACACAAACAGTTTGAATGTGGATCCGGGTTGTCTTTTGGACAATACTTTATCGTATTTCCAGAAATTAAAATTGATATCACCAACCCATGCTTTCACATATCCTGTTTCGGGTTCAAGCGCCACAAATCCGCAATGCATAAACCGTTGCATCCTTCTGATGGAATCCATGGTGCTGATCACAATGGTTTTTTTGCCTTCTTTGTGGTCATAAATGGTTACCGGATGAGGCAATTCCAAATAATATTGTACGGAATCGGGGTCGTCAGGATATTTTGATTGAAGCATTTTATAGACATCGGTTTTTTTAACCAATTCTTCAATAAATCCGGGTATTTCTACATTTTGTTTGTCTCTCCATGGATTTTGTTTTCCCCAATGTGATTCAAAATTGCTTTGAATAATGCGCATTTGTTTTTCAACTGCTTCTTCGGCATATTGCTGCATTTTTGTATCAATCGTGGTGTAAATCTTCAAACCGTCAGAGTACAAATCAATGTCATTTTCTTTGCACCATTCTTCAAGATGTGCAGCAACGGCTTCTCTGAAGTAGAGTGCATTTCCATCATAATTGCGTTCAAGTTTGTATTGCAATCGGATGGGGATGTTTTTCAACGAATCCAGTTCTTTTTTTGAAATAATGCCTTGTTTCATCAAATTTTCCAAGACCACATTTCTTCTTCTTAAGCTGTTTTTGGGATTGATTCTTGGATTGTAAGTGGTGGTGGCTTTCAAAAGTCCTACCAAAGTGGCTGATTGTTCAATCGTTAATGTTGAAGGAGTATTGTTGAAGTACGTTTTACATGCCGTCTTGATTCCGTATGCATTGCTGCCAAAATCTACGGTGTTCAAATACATGGTCAGAATTTCTTCTTTGGAGTAGAACATTTCGATTTTTATGGCCGTAATCCATTCTTTGGATTTCATGATAATCATGCTCACACCGGGAATTCTTCCAATCAAGCCTTTAGAGTATTGACTACGGGTTTTGAACATGTTCTTCACCAGTTGTTGCGAGATGGTACTGGCACCTCTTGCACCTGCACCACTTGCCATATCTTTGGCTGCTGCGAAAATACCCTGAATGTCAATCCCGAAGTGTTGATAAAACCGTTCATCCTCAGTAGCGATCAATGTTTTGATCAATAATGGGCTGATTTCATTGTAGGTAACTGGTATTCTATTTTCCTTGAAGAATTTCCCAATGAGTTTACCATCTTCGCTGTAGATTTCGGATGCGACACTTTGTTGTGGTGTTCGTATACTCAATAGTCCCGGCGATTTTCCGAACAGCCACAAAAAGTTGATATCTACGCAAAATAAGTAGATTGAAAAAAACAGGGCAAAATCAACCATCAGGATGCCCATCTTTTTTTGAAAGTTAGACCTTTTCCATGTTGACCTGTGCTGATGACACAAATCTTTTATAAAAACGCCTAAACCGATTAAAATCAACTTTATCCTTTTAATGAAAGAATGAATCGTTGAATTCTGTTTTATTCTTGCTGATTTTAAAGGAGAAGGCTTCATAGGTGTCAAACTGAAGGACTATTTTCTGTTTTTTTGTTTTTCTTTCAACATGCGCTGTTGTTCTTTTTGCGCTTGCTCTAATCGCGCCTGAAAACCAGATTTCTTAATCGGTTTCTTTTTGTTTTCGTTCATTTGAGCCAATAGTTTTTCCTCGTTGGTAAACCATCTGAAAGCGTATGTCTGCAAAATGGAGATGAGCGTGGATACGAAGAAATAGAGGCTTAATCCGGCAGAGTATTGATTGAAAATAAACAAAAACATGACAGGCATTAAATAGGACATGGTTTTCATACCCGGCATCGCAGAGGATGTGGGTTGATTTTTCATGTTTAAGTGGGTATAAAGTAAGTTTGTAATGGTCATAAGCAGACAAAACAAACTGACGTGATTTCCGAAGTATTTGGTGACCAATGGAATGTTTCCTGACCATTGGACCAAAACGTCATAGGTGGATAAGTCGTCAGCCCATAAAAAACTTTCGTGTCTCAATTCAATGGAAGATGGGAAAAATGAGAACATGGCAAACAGTACCGGCATTTGGAGCAAAATGGGCAAACAACCGCCCATTGGACTTACACCAACACGTTTGTATAATTCCATGGTGGCTTGTGAACGCTCTGCAGCCTTTTCATTGCCAACGTATTTTGCGTTAATCTCCTGGATTTGGGGTTGTAAAACCCGCATTTGGGCAGAAGATTTATTGGATTTCCAGGTGAAGGGGAAAATGAGAATCTTTATGACTAAGGTCAAAAGTAAAATGATGATACCATAGTTGCTGATGAATTTCCCAAAGAAATTAAACAAGGGTAGAATGATGCCGGTATTCACCCAGCGAAAC
Organism: uncultured Bacteroidales bacterium; assembly: GCA_964472175.1. GTDB lineage: Bacteria > Bacteroidota > Bacteroidia > Bacteroidales > UBA1402 > UBA8389. The sequence goes on from CAYYJF010000002.1 coordinate 24,245, forward strand.
AAACTGCCACCCAGAGGTACAATTTTCTGAAAGTCAGGTTTGTATTCTGAGGACAGCTCCTTGTTGTAATTCTTTAAAAGCGCATATTTGATTGGTCCGAAAAAGAAGGATATTTCGGCTTCTTGTTTGCCTTTCAAATCAAAAGGAAGTGCAGATTTTTGCGCATAAGTCTTTAAATATCCGGATTCTTCAGGTTCGGGGTTGGAAGAAAGTTCATTGGATGAGAAACCATCTTTGCTCAAAGCAATACTCGTGAAAAATTGATCTTTAAAGGATACCCAATGAATTTTCATATCAATTCTTTCATCGTCTTCTTTGCTTGCGCTCAGATTTTCCACATCACCGCCAGGAAATTTGTAATCCATTTGAGAATAACGTTCTTCAAAGGAACGTCCCTTTTCCTGTTGCTTCATTTTGACACTCCAACTGAAATCCAGGCTATTGGTGTTTGGAGGGAGCACTTGATCCAGACCGGTACCCTTCACTTTAAAATCGACCAAATAGTCATCCGGTTTGATGGTATATATAAAATCCAGATACGTGCTTTCAGTGGTCGAAATACGATAAATGATTTGATTTGAATCGTTGGTTTTAATACGATTGAAAATCAAGTCTGAAGTGTTGATGAGCCGGTTTTCTGCAGAAAAGAAGGACACATTGAATTGTGATTCCTTTTCGTTGAATAGAACCAAGGGCATGCTGTCTTTGTCGGCAAACTCTTTCAGACGAACAGAAGCCAGGCGTCCACCCTTGGAAGTAAAAGTCAATACCAGTTTGTCATTTTCAATAGAATCTGTCGTGATTTCTCCTTGAGTGAAATTGGCAAACAATCCATAATGAACTTTTTTTAGGGAATCTTCATTTGCGGTAGAAACAATGGAGTCCTCTTGGATTTTTTCTTCTACTGCAGCAGCTTTTTCCAATTGTTGAACCATTGCGATGGAATCCTGAATTTCTCTTGCGCGCTGGGCATCCAATTGCTCCTGTGAAGGTTTGTTGAAGATACTGAAGCCAACCAATATGGCCAAAATTAATGAAAGTCCAATGACGGTGTTTTTATCCATTGTAAATATCTGGTTGAAAAAGAATCAATTAATGCAAGCTTTGATAAAATCAAGGAACAGGGGGTGCGGATTTAATACAGTACTGTTGTATTCCGGATGGTATTGTGTTCCAACAAACCATTTTTTGTTTGGGATTTCAATAATTTCCACCAATTTTGTTTCCGGATTTGTCCCAACACAATGCATGCCGTTTTCTTCAAAGGCAGCCCTATAGGCATCGTTGAATTCAAAACGATGGCGATGTCTCTCAACAATTCGTTCTTGTTTGTATGCGGCAAATGCTTTGGATGATTTATCTAATTGACATTCGTAATTGCCCAAACGCATTGTTCCACCATATTCGGTGATGTTTTTTTGCTCTTCCATCATGTCAATAACGTTGTGTTTGGTGTATTGATCCAATTCTGTCGAATTGGCGTCTTTGTATCCCAACACATTTCTGGCGAATTCTATGACCATGCATTGCATGCCCAAACAAATTCCAAAGGTAGGAATGTCGTTTTCCCGAGCATATTTGATGGCAGAAAATTTGCCATCAATTCCCCTTTGTCCAAAGCCTGGCGCAATAACGATTCCGTCCATTCCTTCCAGCGTTTCCCTGATGTTGTCGTCATTCAATTGTTGAGAATGAACCAGGGTGAGTTTGAGCTTTCTGTCGTTATAACAGGCTGCGTGAAACAAGGATTCAGAGATGGATTTATAGGCATCAGGCAATTCTGCATATTTACCAACCAAGGCAATTTTCACTTCTTTGGTTGCTTGTTGCATTCTTGATAGGAAATTTTCCCATGGTTTCAAATCAATTTTTCCGTCTGTTGGAAATCCGAACTTGGAAAGCACAATGCGATCCAATCCTTCTTTTTTCATCAAAAGTGGCACTTCATAAATGCTGTTTGCATCGATGCTTTCAATGACGGCATCTTCAGAGACATTGCAAAAGAGTGCTACTTTTCTACGGATGGATTCGCTCAAGGTGTGTTCTGTTCTCAAAACCAGGGCATCTGGTTGAACGCCAAGTTCCTGAAGCTGTTTGACAGAATGTTGTACGGGTTTGGTTTTCAGTTCTTTGGCGGCTGCCAAATAGGGGACATATGCCAAATGGATACAAAAACAGTTTTTTCCAAGTTCCCATCTGAGCTGACGAACACTTTCGATGAAAGGTAAGGATTCAATGTCACCGACAGTGCCACCGATTTCGGTAATGATAAAATCAAACGCTTCTTTGCTTGAGAGCAACCGGATACATCTTTTTATTTCATCCGTGATATGTGGCACAACTTGAACCGTTTTTCCCAAATAGTCTCCGCGTCTTTCTCTCGAAATGACGTTTTGATAAATCCTACCGGTGGTGATGTTGTTGGCTCTGGTGGTTTGAACATTTAAAAACCGTTCGTAATGTCCAAGGTCTAAATCAGTTTCGCAGCCATCTTTGGTGACGAAACACTCACCATGTTCGTATGGATTTAAGGTGCCAGGATCTATATTGATGTATGGGTCAAATTTTTGAATGGTTACACGATAACCTCTGGCTTGTAATAATTTTCCAAGGGAGGATGATATAATGCCTTTACCCAATGAGGATACGACACCACCGGTCACAAATATATATTTCGTTTCAGCCACTACTGATAATTTTTTAAGTGAAATGGATGTGGTTTTACATTTATTATAAAGAGGCAAAAGTACGAAAAAACTTTTAGAAATAAAGTTTTACCTTTGCCTGAAAACATTTTGTGTTCGATGAAAAAAAGTTACACGCTATTTCTGCTTATCTGTACTTGTATAATCTCTTACAGTCTGCTTGGTAACGTTGTTATGGCATCAGAAGTGTTGAGTTTGGATGGTTTGAATAATCCAAATTTCACGCAAGACTCTAGCTTTCTGTGGAATGATGAATCAGAAATGGTTCAGGATACCTCCTTGTCCGAAAATAAAGTTCCCGATCATGACACTTTATTGGTCTTCATAAATAAATATGATGTATGGAAGCATTTCAAAAAACCTGTTCCAATGGATCAATTAAAATATCCAATGCGTATTTTGGATGTCCAACCCATTCATCCTTTTGAAATGCCCTGGGTTTTTGATGTCAATCTAAAAAACAATCATTTTTCAAAAGATCTAACTCCATTTTATAAGAGAAAAAGAAGAATTATTTCTAAGGTTTCTGACTCCATTCAAACAAATCTAACCCGTATCATCAACTTGAGATCATTGAACTATTTCATCGTTCGTAAAAGCATGGTCCAGAATTTTCAATTGGTACAGTTTGACAGGACCAAATTGCCTGTTACCAGCAATTTGGTGTATCAAATTGAAAACACGCAACCTGTGATTGTGATCAACAATAAGCTGAGTACCCCTAAGCTGAATGTCCAGTTTTTGCCAGAGATTCAAAAAGTAAGTCCATGGACAATAAAGGGAAATTCCAAGCTTCAATTCACTCAAACGTATGTGTCAAAAAACTGGTCAAAAGGTGGAGAAAGCAATATGTCGGGTTTGTCGCAAGTGAATTTTCAAGCCAATTATTCAAAAAACAAGAATCTTCAGTTTGAGAACTCGATTGACCTCAAAATCGGCCTGAATACCGTTTCAAACGATAGTTTAAGAAACATAAATGTCAGTACAGATCAATTTCGCGCAGTATCCAAATTGGGTTTGCGTATGTTCAATGATTGGTATTATTCTTTATCCAGTGAATTCTCCACTCAAATATTGAACAACTATAAAGCAAATACGTACAATCTGAAATCTTCTTTTCTATCACCTGCAAAATTGTTTGTCGGTTTGGGTGTTGACTACAAAAAGAACAATTCTAAAAAAGGTTATAATTTATCTGTTTTATTGACCCCTTTGACCGTGAAAATGAATTACTTAAGGGATATTGAGCACTTTTCGCCAAAATCTTTTGGTATTGAACCCGGAGAGCACTTAGGCTTAGAACTGGGAGGAAAACTGACGGCAAATTTTTCGTGGAAACTAACAGAACAGTTGAAATGGACGTCTAAGTATTACTACTACACTGATTTTGAATATGTGGATACCGATTTTGAAAACACCTTCGATTTGGCAATAAATAATTATTTTTCTGTCTCTCTTTATTTGCATTTCAAGTTGGATGATCGATTGAAGCGGGATCCGGGTGAACCCTTGCTTCAAACACAGGAACTTTTCAGCTTTGGAATGATGTACCGGTGGTAAAAAACTTTAATCCAAAATCTGGTAGCGTCTTTTCAACTCGTTGAAACCTGGAGACTTTAATCTCGAATCCAAATACACATTCAGACTGTCGAGCAAACTACTTTTGTTCAGTGCTGTTGCCCAAGCTTGCAATTGATGAAATCCAATAGGTGTTTCTGCATCTACTGATGGATATTTTTTCCGGTATGCTTGAGAAATATATAAATCACAGACCGCATAATCAATCAATCCGGCAGCAACCAATGCGATAAGCCTCTCATTACTGGCATTTTTAATTTTTCGAATATGTATCGTGTCTCCAATTTCGGATGCCAAGTGATGCAATCTGTTTATTTGGCCCAAATGATCATTGGTGTAGATGTTTTTTCCACCAAAATCCATCATGTTTCTGACAATTGAATTTGGTCTGATTTTTGTGTTTTTCCGCTGTAAAAGCATCATTCTACTTTCTATAAGAGGCAGGGTAAATTGTACTTTTTTCTTTAAGTCTGAGGTGATTGGGAGTTGTCCAACAATCAAATCACATTCATTTTTTTGAAGACAATGAAGCATATGATGCAAATCGTTTTCAAAAATTAATTCCAAGGTGAGGTTGTGCCTGTTTGCGAAGTCTTTGACGAGTTCATAGTGAAACCCGTGTCTCCCTGTTTCATCTAAATAACAATTGAACGGATTTTGCTCGATACAAACCCTTAATACCCCTTTTCTCTTGATGTCATCAAAGTCACCCACATTTCGATCTGAGACTGAAATGCTGTGTATCAGTGCGAATAGCAACCAAAAGAATAGGAAAATGGCAGCAATTACGAAAGATGGATGTTTTTTTCGTTTAATCATAGAAATTCCATGAAATACCGACTTTTAGTATGGTTGGATTGATGGGGTAATGTGGTGCCGAAAAATAATATGGGCTGGCAAACAGCCTGCTCGCATGTGAGTATATGGCAAAGAAACGCATGCGTTTCAGATGAAAATTACCATAGATATTCACAAATGGGTACTGGCCAATTTTGATTTGATCCTGGTTGTAAAACTGACTCAATGCAGGCATATAAGCGGGTGCATAATAGGATGTGTGGTATTTGCAGTCTATCCCAATATGCGATGTCAATACACCGGAGAGCATGAACTTTAAATACAAATCGGAGTAAAGAGTTACATCCGGTAATGGCAGAACCTTCTGATTGCTACTTAGTTGCCAAATGATGTCGTTGTCGAAATGGAGTATTCCCAAACGAATGCCTTTTTGTAATCTCAATGAAACGACCTGAATGTTTCCAGCATATTGATCGGGTAACGACTGTTTATTGAAGTAAATATAGTTGGTTAGGTTTTGAACGGAAGCATTTAATTTTAATCGATGAAATGGTAAATTTAACATACCATTGATCCCTGTTCTGTATTGGTCCTTAAAATCATTCCTCCACTTAAAATGATTGGAGTTAAAATTTTCCAGAAAATAATCCGGATGTGATTTGTTGATGTTCCCGGACAATTTCAGTTGGACGGACTTCCCGAAAAGTGGGATTTTGGTATCCATATAGCCTTTCATTTCAAAATCGCCTATATCTTCACCCAACATACAAAGCTTGGCAAAAACCGAGAAATTAAATAGTTCCCCTTGGGTTCTTGATAATTCTCCTCCAAGCCAGATCAGACTTTTTCGATGTTCGACCAAGCTTGTGTCTGAAAATGTCTGAAGAATATTCCTATAATGTGTATAATTTCTATAATCATGTTCCAAAAATCCCGTCAAGCCCATTTGTGCCCATTTGCTGAAGCCTTCCTTGATGGATAAGCCGACAATATTGCGCACTTGAACCAAAGCACTTGTGTCATTTGTTTCATTTGGATTGATGTATGCAATGTTGTTGTAAAAGCTACCATTGGTGGTTTCGGACAGATAATTCTTTTGACTTTTCTCAAGCATCATGGTATGGAAAATGCCGGAAACAGGCACAAATACCTTTGTTGTATCGAGTTTTGTTGAGTCAATGGGGTCATTCTTTTGAACATTGATAAAAGTGCGTTCAAATCCCAATTTGTACTCATGATGGAGAAATAAATGCTGGTTCCTATAGATATTTTTTGCATCGGTCAGTTCTACCGGAATGTTCAGGCTTTCATATTCTCTCATTCCACCACTCATATTGAGTGGTTCGGTGATGTATCTGTCGTCAGAAATACCCCCGTTTTCTTTGTTTTCGATGTAGTTTTGACCATATTTCCAATACAGGTCATATCTTGGATGTCTGTAGTTCCCAAATATTGAGGTCAATTTATCCCGATTGGCATTGTTTTCGTAAAATCCTCTGGAATAGAGAATTTCGTGATCAAAACCGATGTTGAGGTATTTGTTTAGATTGACAGTGAATAAAAATTTGAAATTTTCTTCCTGAGAAACATCATTCCCAAAGGTGGTAAAATAATTTAAATTGGTATAGGGGGTGGTGGTATTGTAATATATCTGTTCAAAAGGAGCAGTGATCCAATATTCATAGGATTTGCCGAAGATAAAGGGCGTTTTTTCGATTTGATCGGTGAAAATCTTTGATTGAAAAGGCGCTCCCATGTTGTACAAATACGATCCGGACAGGGTGCTGTTTCTTTCCGGAAAAAACATGTTCTGAAAATTCAGGGTCGTCGTATCAAGATTGATAGAGTCTTTTATCCCCGTGATTTCAGTCAATTTGACATTTTTAAAGCGGGAATTGTAGGTGATGACTTCAGCCGCTTTCTTTTTTTTGGATGGATCCAAAGCACCAAAATCTTTGGTTCCACCTTCAGGAATTTGGTTGTTGTCGATGAACCTTTGTGCGGACAGTGGTTGTACGATGCCCAATAACAGGAGAAATAAAAAGGTGATTTTACAAAATGCGTGCATGAATTCGCTCACTTATAAGCGCAAATATACAATGTTTAAATGGAAATTCGAATGCCTGCATAAAAAGTTCACCTCAGAAAGGTTGGCAGGGAAAGGCGGATTGTAACCTGTTTTTTCTATTTTTGTTCTTCAAACACCCAATTTCCATGTCAGTCATTCCTATCGAACAAGAAATAGAATTGTTGCGTACTGAGCTACATCAAGCCAATCATGCATATTACGTCCTGTCAGAACCAAAAATGTCCGATAAGGAATTTGATGAGAAGTTAAAAAGGTTGCAGGATTTAGAGGCGGAATTCCCGGAATTTGCAGACCCCAATTCACCAACCATTAGAGTTGGCAGCGATTTAAACAAGTCCTTTCATCAGGAATCACATCGATATCCCATGTTGTCGTTGGGAAACACCTATAATGAATCCGAAGTTGCAGCCTTTTATGATCGGGTGAAAAAAACGCTCAATGAGCCTTTTCGTTTGGTGTGTGAATTAAAATATGACGGGGTTTCCATTTCACTCACTTATGTTCAGGGAAAGTTGGTCAAAGCTTTGACCAGGGGAGACGGTGAAATGGGCGACAATGTGACGAACAATGTAAAAACCATTCGAACCATACCTTTGTCTTTGTTGTCGGATAAAATTCCCGATGAATTCGAAATCAGAGGGGAAATATTAATGCCCTGGAAAGTGTTTGAGCAATTGAACAAAGAACGATTTCAGGCAGAAGAATCCCTTTTTGCCAACCCAAGAAACGCTGCTTCAGGAACCTTAAAATTGCAACAATCTTCTACTGTTGCTTCCAGAAAACTCGATGCTTATTTGTACCACATGTTGGGGGATGAATTGCCATCTGGCAGTCATTTTGAGAATTTATCAAGGGCAGCCGAATGGGGTTTCAAAATATCCGAACATATTGGTGTTTGTGATTCACTGGATGCGGTTTTTGAGTTTCTCAGGAAATGGGATGTGGAAAGGAAAAAACTGCCTGTGGCAACCGATGGTGTGGTCATCAAAGTGGATTCTATCGCTCAACAAAAAGCACTGGGTTTTACGGCAAAATCTCCCAGGTGGGCCATTGCGTACAAGTTTAATGCGGAACGCGCATTGACAAAATTAAAATCGGTCGATTTTCAGGTCGGTAGAACAGGTGTTGTGACTCCGGTTGCCAATTTAAATCCGGTACTGTTATCCGGTACAACTGTGAAAAGGGCAACGTTGCACAATCAGGATGTGATCAACGCTTTGGATTTGCATCTGAATGATATGGTGTATATTGAAAAAGGTGGAGAAATTATTCCCAAAATTGTGGAAGTAGACGTCGAAAATCGGAAAAAGGACAGCCTGAAGGTTCAGTTTATTGCCCATTGTCCGGAATGCGGATCGCAATTGTCACGATTGGAGGGTGAGGCTGGCTATTATTGCCCGAATCAGATGCATTGTCCGCCTCAGATCAAAGCCAGACTGGAACATTTTATTCATAGAAAGGCGATGAATATTGAGGGTTTGGGCGCTGAAACCGTACAATTGTTGTACCAATCCGATTTGATCAGAAATCCGTCGGATTTATATCGGTTGAAACCTAATGACCTGATACAATTGGACAGACTGGGTGAAAAATCGGCAAACAACATCCTTGAAAGTTTGGAAAAATCCAAAAATGTCCCATTTGAACGGGTGCTTTTTGCGCTTGGAATTCGATTTGTTGGAGCAACTGTGGCGAAAAAAATAGCCCAGTCTTTTCAAGGCATTGATCAATTGATGCAAGCACAAAAGGCCGATTTGCTTTTGGTCGATGAAGTGGGTGAAAAAATAGCCCAAAGTGTGATTGACTTTTTTTCAAGGCCAGAAGTGCAGCTTGAAATAGAAAATTTAAAACTGGCTGGATTGAATATGAATCAATCGGTTGACGTAAATCAAGTTGTTGAAGGTGCATTGAAAGACATGCGTTTTGTTATTAGTGGCACATTTAAATACCACGACAGGCCTTTTTATGAGTCGTTTATAGAAGAAAATGGAGGGATTCTCATTTCTTCCATTTCAAATAAAACAAATTATGTTTTGTGCGGAGAAAAAATGGGACCTTCCAAGCAAAAAAAAGCCACAGATCTGGGGGTTCAAATGTTGACGGAAGAAGCCTTTTTATCTATGATGAAAATGCCTGTAGGGGAGTCTGTTATTCAATCGGGCAATCAAGCCAAACAATCAGAAATTCAATTTGTATGATGAAGCTGTTTTTATTAAAGAAAAAATTGACCAAAGACCTGAAGTCTTTTAAAAGGTCAAAGCGATTTGAATGTTATGCCGATTTGAATAGCTTTGTGTTGATGTGCGCGTATGAAAATTTGGAAGAGGTGCTTCAATATCGCGCATTGTTGAGCGCAGACCAAAAACAGGTTCAAATTATTTGTTTTTATTCAGGCAAAGAGAAAGAAAAGCCTGCTTTCTCAGAGGGTGTGCATCTGTGGACCATCAAACAACTTGATATTTTCGGCTCTATACCCCGGCAAATCATAGAAAAATTCACAACATTCAAAGCCGATGTATTTATGAATTTGTCAATGAAACAAAATTTGATATTCGAACACTTCTTAATGCAAGTCAAACCAAACTATTGGGTTGGATTCAGAAATGGCAATGTCGATTTGGGTGATTTGATGTTGGAATCAAACGATGCAACTTCATTTAAGAATTTGGTAGAACAAATGCATTTTTACCTAAAGACAATTCGCACAAAGTAGGTTTTTTTCGTATTTTTGCATTCTCTGTAGCGGTAAATGAATAATTATAAGTTACAGATATTTCTATGCAAATCAGCCAAATAGCAGTAAGAATATGATTAACAGTAAGTTGACTGGTCTGGGGATTGCCCTGATAACCCCATTCAATAAGGATGAAAGCATCGATTTCGCCGCTTTGGGTAGATTGGTGGATTTCCAAATGCAGAACGGAATCGATTATTTAGTTGTTTTAGGTACAACTGCTGAATCCGCTACTTTAACAGAGCAGGAGAAAAATCAGATCAAAGATTTTGTCGTCGATCGGGTGAAGGGACGGATTCCAGTCGTATTGGGTGTTGGCGGAAATTGTACCAAAGCCGTCACAGAAGAATTACAAACCAAAGACTTGAAGGGGATTGATGCAATTCTCTCAGTCGTTCCATATTATAATAAACCCTCACAAGAAGGTGTTTATTGTCACTATAAGGCCATTGCAGAAAGTACGGATTTGCCCATCATCCTCTACAATCACCCTGGTAGAACCGGTGTGAACATGACAGCCGAAACAACATTGCGTTTGGCTTTCGACTTTCCTAATATTGTGGCCATCAAAGAGGCATCAGGCAATATTTCACAAATGGATGAAATCATCAAAAACAAACCAAAAGATTTTATGGTGATTTCAGGTGATGACGGAATTACTTTTCCTCTGATCACCCTGGGAGCTGTCGGTGTCATTTCTGTCATAGGAAATGCTTTCCCCAAAGAATTCGGCCGGATGGTTCGATTGGCATTGCAAGGGGATTTTACCAACGCGTTGGACATTCATCACCGTTTCACAGAATTATTCAATCTGCTCTTTGTTGATGGAAATCCCGCCGGCGTAAAGTGTATGCTCAATGCCATGGGTTATATCGAAAACAAATTAAGATTGCCTTTGGTTCCAACCCGTATCACGACGTATGAAAGCATCAAAAAAGTGTTGGATGATTTAAATGTGAAGTATTAAACAGTCAATCAAATGAACATTTCTTATAATTGGTTAAAGGAATTTGTGTCTTTTAACCTTTCACCCGATGAAACCGCAAAAGTTCTTACATCTATTGGTTTAGAAAACGGTCCGATTGAGAAATCGGAATCCATTAAAGGTGGTTTGGAAGGTTTGGTTATAGGCAAGGTTTTAACCTGCACCGATCATCCCGATTCTGATCATTTGCATTGTACGACCGTAGATGTTGGTGAAGCAGAACCCTTGAAAATTGTCTGTGGCGCTCCCAATGTTCAAGCCGGTCAAACCGTCGTGGTTGCGACTGTGGGTGCCAAATTGTATTCAGGAGATGAAGCATTCACGATAAAAAAATCGAAAATTCGGGGTCAGGAATCCTTTGGAATGATTTGTGCCGAAGATGAAATTGGCGTTGGAACCAGCCATGATGGCATCATCGTACTAAGCGACGAGGTGCCTGTTGGCACGAAAGCCAAAGACTATTACAAAATCGAAAACGATTATATTCTCGAGGTAGATATTACTCCAAACAGAATTGATGCTGCCTCACATTTTGGTGTGGCACGAGATTTGGCTGCATATCTTAAAACCATTGATAAGAGTGTGGTTTTAAAGAAGCCTGATGTCGATTCGTTCCAGGTCGATAACACATCCAAAATCATCGAGGTTCAAGTTGAAGACAGTGAAGCCTGCCCTAGATACACAGGTGTAACGCTGACCAATGTTCATGTCACCGAATCACCGAAGTGGTTACAGGAACGTTTGATTAAAATCGGGTTGAGACCCATCAACAATGTGGTGGATGTAACCAATTACCTGCTACACGAAACAGGACAACCTTTGCACGCTTTTGATTGTTCTAAGATTGTTGGAAACAAAATCATTGTCAAAAAAGGTTTTGAAAATCAGGTATTTGTAACGCTTGACGGCGTTGAGCGTAAACTATCCGATCAAGACCTGATGATTTGCAATGCAGCAGAACCCATGTGTATTGCAGGCGTTTTTGGCGGGCTGGATTCAGGCGTTCAGGAGCACACCACGGATGTGTTTATTGAAAGTGCCTATTTTAATCCGGTTAGCGTCAGAAAGACAGCCAGATACCATGGCTTGAATACAGACTCATCGTTCCGATTTGAACGCGGAGTGGATCCGAATAACATCATTTATGTGCTGAAAAGAGCAGCAATGATGATCAAGGAATTCGGCGGTGGCGAAATTTCCAGTCCCATTGTAGATGTCTATCCCAACCCAATTCAGGATTTTAAAGTTCAATTGAGTATTCAAAAAGTACATAACCTGATTGGAAAAGAAATCGAAGTAGATACAATTAAGTCCATTCTGAACGCATTGGAAATTTCAATTTCCAAGGAACAAGACGGTGTTTTGGATTTGATTGTTCCAGCATATCGTGTTGATGTACAAAGAGATGTGGATGTTATTGAGGACATCCTTCGCATTTATGGTTACAATCAGGTTGAGGTGAACACTTCCTTGAAATCGACCATTTCAATTTCAAACAAACCCAACAGTTACAAATTGCAAAATTTGATTTCTGAACAGTTGACTGCCAATGGATACAATGAAATCATGAACAATTCATTGACAGCATCGGCGCTCTATCAGGATTCAACAACGTTTCCTGTTGAAAACGTTGTCATGTTGATGAACCCGCTCAGCTCAGATTTAAATGGCATGCGTCAAACCTTGCTATTTGGAGGACTTGAAAGCATCGCGTACAACAAAAACAGAAAAAGAGCCAATTTGAAATTGTATGAATTTGGCAATTGCTATCAATATCATCAGGAAAAGAAATCTTCGGAAGATCGACTGGCCTGTTATACAGAATCCTATCATTTGGGTATTTGGATGACCGGTGACAGATATGCTCAAAACTGGATGACTCCGGTAGAAAAATCCAGTGTTTATGAATTGAAAGCCATCGTGCAGAATGTTTTTAAACGTTTGGGCTTGGAAGATCGAATGATTGATGCCATTGAAGGCTCGGATGATTTGTTTAGTCATAAAATGCAATATCAAACCAAAAACGGTAAAGTTCTGGCTCAATTGGGTGCTGTGAAATCTTCTATTTTGAACAAATTTGACATTGATACCCCGGTTTTCTTTGCCGATATTGAATGGAACAATGTGCTGGAAATGCACAAAGGACAAAAAGTTCGTTTTACGGAGATGTCTAAATTCCCTGAAGTCCGTCGTGATTTGGCTTTGTTGTTAGACAAACAAATTCGATTTGAAGATATACGGAAAGTAGCCAAATCAACAGAGAAAAAGCTGTTAAAAGACATCACCTTGTTTGATGTATATGAGGGAAAGAATTTACCAATGGGTAAGAAGTCGTATGCTGTCAGCTTTATTTTACAGGATGAAAATCAAACATTAAATGATAAAACGATTGATTCAGTCATGAACAAATTGATTGAACAATTGAAAAGACAATTAAACGCAGAATTGCGTTAAATGGAAGGATTATAAATTATGGGAAGAGCGTTTGAATATCGTAAGGCTAGAAAAATGAAACGTTGGGGGAATATGGCCCGTACGTTTACAAAAATTGGTAAAGAAATATCTATTTGTGTCAAGGCCTCAGGCCCTGATCCTGATGCAAATCCCCGATTGAGGGTGCTGATGCAGAATGCAAAAACTGCCAATATGCCGAAAGACAACGTTGAAAGAGCCATCAAAAAAGCCATTTCAAAAGACTTTGCGGATTATAAAGACATGGTTTATGAAGGATATGGTCCTTTTGGTATTGCTGTTTTGGTAGAAACCCAAACCGACAATCCAACACGTACCGTTGCCAATGTGCGAAGTGCTTTCAATAGGTACGGCGGTTCGTTGGGCACATCAGGCAGTTTGTCGTTTATTTTTGATAGAAAATCCGTTTTCAAAATTGTACCAAAAGAGGGCATCGATATCGAAGGATTGGAATTGGAAATGATCGATTATGGTGCCGAGGAGATGGAAATGGATGAAAACGAAATAGTCATCTATGGCCAACCCGAAGATTTTGCCAGAATTCAGAATTATCTGGAAGAAAATCAATACGAAATCGTTTCAGCAGAATTTGAACGTTTTCCGAATGATACAAAGGAATTGAATGAAGAACAAAGGGCTACATTGGACAAGTTGATCGAAAAGTTGGAAGACGATGAAGACGTGTCTAATGTTTACCACAATATGGCACCCGAAGAGGATGAAGCGTAATTTATTGGTGTAAGGGATTTTAGGATCCCTTACACATTCAATGCTTCTGCAACCACAAAAGTGCTTCCACCGATGAAAATCAAATCTTCGGGAGCACTATTTTTTTTGGCTGCTTCTATAGCCTCACTTACAGTGCTATATGAAAGCCCAATCAAATCATATTTTTTTCCGGATTGTCGCAGCTCCATTTCAGGCATGGCTCTTGGAATGCTTGCTTTGGTGAAGTAATATCTCGCGTCTTTGGGTAGTAATTTGAGCACACCCTGAATGTCTTTGTCACCAACCATACCGATCACAAAATGAAGTTGTTTGTGTGGCAGCTGTCGTATTTGTTCAACAACATACCGAATCCCGGCAACATTGTGCCCCGTATCGCAAATAATATCCGGATGTTGGCCAATTTTTTCCCATCGACCTCGTAATCCGGTGTTAATCAATACATTTTTGAACCCACTGTAAACACTTCCATCGACAATATCCCATTTTAAATTGCGCAAAACATCGATCGTAGTCAATACCGTAGCTGCATTCTCTTGTTGATAGGAACCGCTCAATGCACACATGATATCATTGTACATGTGCATTCCTTTTTCACAAACGATATAGGTTTCATTCTTTGCATTCACACTCATGGAGGTTGTGTAACAGTCTTTTGCAAAAACCAAACTGCAGCCGACCGCCTTTGACCGGTCCGTGAATACTTTTTCTACTTCTTTTTCGTCCGCTTTTCCAATAACGGTTGGTACCCCTTTTTTCATGATGCCCGCTTTTTCGAAGGCAATGGCTTCTAGCGTATGCCCCAATAGGTCCACGTGGTCAAAGCTGATGTTCGTGATGACTGAAGCGATGGGTGAGATGATATTGGTGCTGTCCAACCTGCCACCCAAGCCGACCTCAATGATTGCAATATCCACTGCTTCTTGTTTGAACCAATCGAAGGCCATTTCTGACGTTAATTCGAAAAATGAAGGCTGAATGTTTGAATCGAACTCTATAAATCGTTTTACGAATTCAACGACTTTGGCTTCAGGAATCATTTGACCGTTGATCCGAATCCGCTCTCTGAAATCTTTCAAGTGTGGGGAGGTGTACAAACCAACTTTAAAACCGGATTCTTGTAGAATGGATGCCAGTAGATTGGAGACAGACCCCTTGCCATTTGTGCCGCCAACATGTATGGTTGGGTAGGAGTGGTGTGGACTTTCGAGCAAAGAATCGAGTTGGATGGCATTGTCTAAGCCAGGTTTGTATGCCGATGCTCCTGAATGTTGAAATACCGGAGTTTGGTTGTATAAGTAGTAGATGGTTTCTTCGTAATTCATCGTACAGTCTGTTTGTCGCAAAGATACACCAATGAATTTAAATAGTTACCTTTGTTTATCCATTGAATTGAAACTGATTGTTTATGGGGGAATTTGTCGCGCTACTTGTATCATTCTGTTGGGCTGCAAGTTCTTACGCTTTCGAAAAAGCCAGCAAAAAAATAGGTTCTGTTCAAGTGAATTTCTTAAGAATGATATTCGCTTTTGTCATGCTTGGAATTTACGGTTTGATTGTCAGGGGGTCTTTCTTTCCTGATGGCGCTGGAAAAGAGCAATGGCTCTGGCTGTCTATCTCTGGATTTATTGGATTTTTCATTGGCGATTTGTTTCTTTTTCAGGCACTTACGGTGATCGGTGCTCGATTGACCATGCTTGTGATGACAACATCTCCGGCACTTACAGCCCTGATCGGCTTTTTTCTGTTAAATGAGCGCTTGCAGTTTATACAAATTGCAGGAATCCTGTTGATTGTCATAGGAATTATGTTCGCTTTTTCCGGGAAGAAACAATCCGGAAATTCGGGGCATGTCAACCTGAAAGGATTTCTTTTAGCCTTTGGTGGTGCCTTTGGACAAGCGCTAGGCTTGATTTTTAGTAAAAAAGGCATCGGAGACTATGATCCCTTTGCTGCAACTCAAATTCGGATTATTGCAGGATTTGCCTTCTTTTTACTGTTGATGACGTGGTTGAAATCCTGGAAATCTATAGCAAAATCCATTCGTGATGTCACCTCCATGATTCATGTGTCGGTTGGCTCATTTTTTGGGCCCATGTTGGGCGTTGGTCTTTCCATGGCCGCTATTTCTATGACTGATACAGGCATTGCGTCAGCATTGATGTCTTTAACACCCATTGTTTTGGTCGGTTATTCCATCGCTACGCGCAAGCGGGTTACCTGGATGGAAACTTCTGGAGCCGTTGTTTCTGTGGTTGGGGTGCTCATTTTATTTTTAGGTTAGAAGGTTTTGGGGCAGTCTTTTTTTATATTTGCATGACAAAATACCAACACCTATGAAGCAAATTCCTCTGAAATGGATGAGTATCCTGTTAGTTCTGATGGTTGTATCCTGCAAATCCAACCCGGAAGCCTTTTCTTTGGCTTATCAGAAATTAAAAGACAAGGAGGGACAATTATTGGATGAAAAGGCCAATGTAACACATGCTGTTCCCATGGAAATCACCTCCAAAGGTGATACCATCCTGAATTTTAAGTCAGAAAAATGGACCACCTTGTTGGCAAACAAATTGGATGCTTCTACCTATAATGTGGTGGTATTTTCATTTATCAACAGAACCAATGCCAGAAGTTTATATAACAGAATGGTGGAGGAAAAAAGACCGGCGATGTTGGTACAAAATCAGGACAATTTGTATCGAGTTGTGTTGGCTTCATCCAATAACCCGGATACCATTCAGGTTAAGCTGAATCAACTATTAAATGAATACCGGAATGCATCCATCGTCAAAAGAGTGGAATGATTTAATCGATGATTTCAGCGAATTCCTCCAAATGAGATTCGATATAGCCGCTTAGCATTTTGGAACAATCAGCCTCCATTTCAAAAAACAATTCTTCCAATTCATCGAAGGCTTCATATTGTTCATACATGGCATGAAATGCTTCATCCGTGGTCTCTTTTTCCAGATCGGCCTCATTTTCATCGTATATTTCTTTTGCTTTATAGATGATTTTGGCAAGATCGTTTAATCCGAAGAGCTTCAATGATTTTGCAAAGGGGTTCTTGAAAATATAACCTCCGAAACCGTTTTGTATCAATTGAATGAATCCACCATGCATGACTTCAGTCCTGAAGAAATGGTAGGCAAGCACACTGTGTTGTGTGCCATTCAATAGTTGCATGTTTTTTTCATTGAATGTACCTTCAATGGCATTTAAATAGGATTCAATAAAATAATCAAGAAGATTAAGATCTTTATTCTCAATTATTTGTGCAATTTTCTTTCTGGATATTTGAATGCTCATTTTGTCTGGGATTTATAACAAAGGTAGAAAAAAAGGCTAAAATGTCGTATCTTTGTAGCAATATATTGAAAATGGATCAATTGCGCTTTTTAAGTTTGGGTAGTGGTAGCAGTGGAAACTGCTACTTCTTTGGAAATGCATTTCAGGGTATTTTGATTGATGCCGGCATTGGTTCCCGTTTGATGCGGAAATCTTTGAAGCAAATCGGGATAGAAATGAATCAGATTTTGGCTTTGTTTGTAACCCACGACCATCACGATCACATCAAATCTGCTGGTGTATTGTCGGAAAAATTTGGAATTCCTGTATATACAACAAGGAAAACCCACGATGGAATGGACAGAACTTATGGAATGACCCAAAAGTTGAGCAATGCCAATAAAAGATATTTGGAACATGGTCAATCAACCCAAGTTGGCCCTTTCACTATTGAGTCTTTTCCTTTGTTGCACGATGCAACCGATCATTCCGGATATTATGTTCAATATAAGCACCATCTCATTTCCATTGCTACGGATTTGGGGTGTTATGATGCCGCTTTAAAGGACTTTATTCTAAAATCGAACATCGTATTGCTCGAATCCAATTATGATCCTGATCTTTTGGAAACGGGAAGGTATCCCTATCCGTTAAAAATGCGCATCAAAGGTGAAAAGGGACATTTGAGCAATCAGGATGCGGGAAATCTGCTTTCTGAATCCTATCACGAAGACCTCAAATATGTTTTTCTGTGCCACTTAAGTGCTGACAACAATCGCCCTGAATTGGCCCTGCAAACCATTCATTCCATCCTTGAAAAGAATGGATGTGCAGAAAGCAGGAGGCTGAGTTTGGCGACTTTGAAGCGCGGAGCTTCGGAATTGGTCTATTTTGAATGACAAAAATGAGTGGTGTGCTTGCTGAAACAGAAATATTATCTATCTTTGCAGCCGCTAAACAAAGCAATGGTACCTTGGCCGAGCGGTTAGGCACCGGTCTGCAAAACCGTCTACAGCAGTTCGAATCTGCTAGGTACCTCTTATAAGGTTGTCCGTTAAGGGCAACCTTTATTTGTTTCATTTAAAATCAGAAAAATGAAAAATCTGACTTTTGGCATCATTGGAACAGGAGCATTGGGAGGCTATTACGGAGGTCTCCTGGCTAAATCCGGAAAAGATGTACACTTTCTTCTGAAATCCGATTATCAATGGGTAAAAGAACACGGACTCAGGGTTGATTCTGTGAATGGAAATTTCACTTTGCTCAATATTCCTGTCTATCAACATACATCCGAAATGCCCAAATGCGATGTTGTATTGGTCTGTCTAAAGACCACGAGCGAATCCCTTTTACCCGCATTGTTGAATCCCATTGTTCAAAAAGGAACAACGATTGTCTTTATTCAAAATGGACTGGAAAATGAAAAAATGGCATCGGCCTTGTTCCCTGATTGTCATTTGGTTGCGGGTTTAGGCTTTATCTGTTCCAGAAAAGTAGGACCGGGGCACATTGAACATTTGGATTATGGTAAGCTCACCCTGGCCATGTATGATTCAAAAAACAAAATGGTCCTGGAACGTATTCAATCTGCTTTTGAATCCTCTGATATTCAGGTTGAACTGTCTGAAAATTTGGAGCTGGCCAGATGGAAAAAATTGGTATGGAACATCCCATATAATGGTTTGAGTGTAGTTTTGAATGCGACAACCAAAGAAATGATGGAAGATGAACAGACCAAAAATCTGATTTACGACATCATGCTGGAAGTTATTGGAGCCGCGAATGCTTGCGGTTGCAGGATTGAAGAAAAATTTGCCGATAAAATGCTTGCTTCAACCATGCAAATGAAACCTTATGCACCAAGTATGAAGTTGGATTATGATTTCAACAGGCCTATGGAAATTCATGCCATTTATGAAAGACCCATCATGGCAGCGCTCAAAGCGTCTTTCAAAATGCATAAAACAGAGGTGGTTATGAATCAGTTGCATTTTCTGCAAAACGTGAAAAAAAAGAGACTCACCTGAAAGGTAAGTCTCTTTGCGGAAGGAGGGGGATTCGAACCCCCGGTACCCTTACGAGTACGTCAGTTTAGCAAACTGGTGGTTTCAGCCACTCACCCATCCTTCCGGATGCAAAGCTGAATCTCAATTGCGGTGCAAAGTTAGAAAAGTCTTTTTACTCTCCAAATATTCATAGGTGATAATTCCGAAAAAACTGCTACTTTTGGAATGCATAAAACAAATTTTATGAAAAAAAATATTCAAAATAGATTGCTTTATATCATTGGTATTGGTGTCGTTTTGGTCTGTGTTTTTGTTTCCGGACTGATGTTTTCGTCTCTTTTAAACATTGAAAAGTCCGTTGATTTTAAAATATTCCCGAATCAATCGGTCGAAGTCGTTGTTCAGAATTTAGAAAATCAAGGACGAATCAAGCATAAAAAATGGCTGCGATTTATGTTGAATGTGGTTGATTATAAGGATCGTGTACATCCTGGTTTGTATGAACTGAAACCGGGAATGTCCAATTTTCAATTGATTAGAAGGTTGCGTTCCGGATTGCAGACACCAGTGAAATTGACCTTCAATAATGTTCGAACCATAGAAGAGCTAGCCGGGAAATTTTCAAGACAACTTATGGCGGATTCAACGGCGTTTTTAACCAGTTTTCAGGATTCCATGTGGTTGGATTCAATGAAGTTTACTCCCAATAATGCTGTATGTATTTTCATCCCGGATACTTATGAGGTTTGGTGGAACATCAATCCGGAAAAACTTAGAAATAAATTTGTGGATTCCTGGACTTATTTTTGGAATGATAAGAGAAAAGAAGAGGCAAGCAGAATCAAGTTGTCGCCTGTTGAAGTAAGCATCTTGGCTTCAATCGTTGAAGAGGAAACAAAAAAGGTCGATGAAATGCCAAAAGTTGCTGGTCTATATTTGAACAGATTGCGCATAGAAATGCCCCTTCAGGCCGATCCAACGGTTAAATTTGCTGTTGGTGATTTCACGATTAGAAGGATTCTTTTGGAGCATACCCGTATTCAATCGCCATACAATACCTACCTAAATATTGGATTGCCCCCGGGGCCTATCCGTTTGCCTTCAAAAGTAGCCATTGAGGCTACCTTACAGGCCATGCGACATACATACATTTATATGTGTGCAAAAGATGATTTCTCTGGTTATCACGCCTTTGCGACGACTTATCAGCAGCATCAAAACAATGCTGTCAAGTATCGGCAGGCTTTGAACAAGCGAGGTATCATGAACTAGTATTCAATCAATTAAGCGAAATATATTTTTATGGATAAAATGCTTTTACTTGGAGATGAGGCAATCGCACAAGCGGCCATGGATGCCGGTTTGTCCGGTGTATATGCCTATCCTGGTACACCCTCAACTGAAATTACCGAATATATACAACATTCGGCAGATTCGAAAAAGAAACAAATTCATTGCAGATGGTCTACCAATGAAAAAACGGCGATGGAAGCGGCATTAGGGATGTCTTTTGCCGGAAAAAGAGCGATGGTTTGCATGAAGCATGTGGGCTTGAATGTTGCAGCTGATGCGTTTATGAATGCCGCTGTAACGGGCGTTGTTGGTGGATTGGTTGTTGTAAGTGCGGATGATCCTTCCATGCATTCTTCACAGAATGAACAAGATTCAAGGTTTTTCGGTCAATTCGCCATGATTCCGATTTTAGAACCATCCAATCAACAAGAAGCATACGATATGACTTATGCGGCTTTTGAAATGTCTGAACGATTGGAAATCCCGGTCATGTTGCGCATCACCACCCGATTGGCGCATTCCAGATCAGGTATTGTCAGATATCAGGAAAAAGAACAAAACGAGATTCGATTTTCAACCAATTTAAGGCAGTTTGTCTTGTTGCCGGCCAATGCAAGGGTTCAGTATCAAAAATTGCTCGATTTACAGCCTGTATTTGTTGGCGAATCGGAAAAATCAGCCTACAATCAATTTTTTCCCGGAAAGGATAATAAATATGGGATCATCGCATCCGGTATTGCATTCAATTATTTGATGGAGAATTTTCCGACGGGATGCGAATATCCAGTCTTAAAAATTGGTCAATATCCGCTTCCTGAATCAGCATTGCAAAAAATGGCAGAAAGTTGCGATGAATTGGTTGTTATCGAAGAAGGATACCCTTTGATTGAAGCTTATTTATTGGGTTTGAAAGGATATGGTTTAAAAGTTTTGGGACGTTTATCCGGATTTTTACCAAGATCTGGTGAATTAAACCCGGATATTGTTGGTGCTGCATTTGGATTGTCAATGCCCAAATTGAACTCAATTTCAGAAGTTATAAAAAACAGACCACCATCCTTGTGCGTGGGTTGCGGACACCGCGATTTATACGATGTGCTGAATATGGCTGTGGCTGAAAAAGGCGATACTTGTAAAGTTTTTGGTGACATTGGATGTTATACCCTGGGTTATCTTCCACCATTTAAAGCCATTCATACTTGTGTGGATATGGGCGCCTCGATCACCATGGCAAAGGGAGCCGCAGACGCTGGTCTGGAATATGCCGTTGCCATCATCGGTGATTCTACTTTTACACACTCAGGAATGACCTCTTTGCTTGATGCAATCAATGAAAATTCGCCCATTACGGTGATTATCTCGGACAACGAAACTACCGGTATGACAGGTGGACAGGATTCTGCAGGAACAGGTAAATTGGAAGCCATTTGTCTGGGTCTGGGGGTTCATCCGGATCATTTGAAGGTCTTGGTTCCATTGAAGAAAAACCATTCAGAAATGTTGGAAGTGATTAAAGGAGAGATGGAATATAGAGGCACTTCTGTGATAATTCCCAGACGTGAATGTATTCAAACATTGGCAAGAAAAAGAAAAAAATAATGAAAACAGATATTATCTTAGCCGGTGTCGGAGGACAGGGCATTTTATCAATAGCGACAGTTATTGGAGAAGCAGCTCTTCACGAAGGTTTGCTCATGAAACAATCTGAAGTTCATGGCATGAGCCAACGTGGTGGAGATGTTCAATCGCATTTGCGTATTTCTGATCAGACCATCTATTCAGATTTGATTCCTATGGGTAAAGCCGATTTGATACTGGCATTAGAACCCATGGAAGCATTGCGCTATTTGCCGTATTTATCACCCAATGGCTGGCTGGTGACCAATATCAATCCAATCAAAAACATTCCGGATTATCCGGAATTGGAGCAAATACATGTTGCATTGAATCGTATTGATCGAAAGGTTGTTTTACATGTGGATGAAATTGCTCAGGAAATGGGTTCTATTCGTTCAGCAAATATGGTACTTTTGGGTGCAGCAACCCCTTTTTTAAAAATGCATTACGAAAACATTCAAGATGGCATCAGACGCATTTTTCAAAGAAAAGGAGACGAAATTGTGAATATGAATTTATCCGCGCTTGAAATGGGAAGAAAGGTATCGAATACCAGCATTCAGGGCATATAATATAATTTCATGACCATGACAGACAGACGAACCATCATTGATCTTTTCAACGAAAGTGTCGAGAAGTATTCCCGGAAACCCTTTTTGTGGGAGAAATCAACGAAGTATAAGTCGACCTCTTATCAGGAAACACTTAAGAAGGTGCAACTGGCAGCTGCCGGTTTTTTGTCATTGGGCTTGGAAAAGCAGCAACGTTTGTCCTTATTGTCCGAAGGATGTAGTGATTGGATTATTGCTGAATTGGCCATGCTGTATGCGGGTGGAGTGAATGTTCCGCTGTCTGTTAAGTTAGTGGAGGCCAATGATTTGCGTTTTAGAATCAACCATTCCGAAGCGAAAATTATCGTGACTTCCCTGACTCAATTGCATAAAATCCGTTTCATCAAGTCGGACTTGAAGTCAGTGAAAAAAATTGTGGTTTTTGGGGCTAAGGAATCTGATTTGGAATGGAACGAAATTTCTTTCGATGCTTTGATGGAGCTGGGCAAAATATATTTGGTATCGTATCCGGATTCTGTCAATGTCATGTCTCAATCCATCCAAAATGACGACATGGCAAATATAACCTACACTTCTGGTACAACAACTGATCCCAAAGGTGTCATGTTGACACATCGGAATTTCACTGCCAATGTAGAACAGTGTTTGTCGGTGATGAATATCCCCGATGGATTCAGAACTTTGTTGATACTTCCACTAGACCACTGTTTCGCCCATGTCACTGGTCTTTACACCTTTATGTCAATTGGTGGTAGTTTGGCCACGGTGCCCGTTGGTAAAACATTTATAGAAAACATTCGAAACATTCCGGTTGCCATCAATGAATTTCAACCCCAAGTCATAATGACGGTGCCGGCTCTGGCAAAGACATTTAAAAACAATGTGGAAAAAAGCATTCGTGAAAAGGGTGTTGCCACGGAATGGCTGTTTAAATGTGCGGTACAGATCAACATGGCTTATTATAAGGAGGGTTGGAACAAAGGCACGAAAGGCAGTTGGATTCTCAAGCCAATCGTGAAAGCTTTTGACTCCATGTTATTCTCTAAGTTGCGTGCTTCTTTGGGCGGAAAACTAGAATTTTTTGTTGACGGTGGAGCTTATCTGGATACGGAAATGCAAAAATTCTGGTACGCTGTGGGTCTACCCATGTATCAGGGTTATGGATTGTCGGAGGCAACTCCGGTGATCTCATGCAATATGAAAGAAAAGCATAAATTGGGTACCTCAGGACAATTGGTTTCAAATTTGGAATTGTGTATTCGTGATGAGGCCGGTAACGCGCTTCCTGTAGGTTCAAAAGGTGAAATAACGGTGAAAGGAGAAAACGTAATGAAAGGTTATTGGAAAAACCCGGAAGCCACAGCCGAAACCGTCAAAGATGGTTGGCTGTACACAGGCGATTTGGGCTGTATAGACCAAGATGGCTTTCTGAATGTATTTGGCAGATCAAAATCTCTTCTAATCGGGAATGACGGCGAAAAGTACAGTCCGGAAGGTATAGAGGAAACCATCACCACACTCTATCCGATGATTCAACAGATTATGTTGTACAACAATCAGCATCCATATACCGTGGCTTTGGTTTATCCCAACAAAGAACAAATGCTACGCATACGTCCCGATGCCATCCATGGAAAGGAAGCCAGAGAAGCCCTGTTGTATGCAATTTCCAATGTGTTTGCCGATTTTAGAAAAGGCGGCAAACATGAAACTTTGTTTCCAGAACGCTGGTTGCCATCAGCCTTTGCCATCATTTCAGACGGATTCAATGAATCAAATGGCATGTTGAATAGCACCTTAAAGCTCGTAAGAGGAAAGGTGGAAAAAGGACACAAATCTACCCTGGATTTTTTGTATTCACCAGAAGGAAAGAAAGTTGTTAATGAATTGAATATTAGAGAAATTGAAAAAACAATTTCAAAATAAGACCCAATGAGCAGCATTCAAAAAGGATTGATTTGTATTTTGTTGGTTTTATCTCTGACCAACCCTGTGTCAGCGCAAAGATTCGGGAAACTGGATAACTTGTATGAATACCTGTTAAAAGGTCAATTCGAAAAATTCGATAAGTCACGAATAGGGGTCAAACCCAAAGACATCGAGCCTTTTAGCAAAGAGTATGCGTATGTTGATGAACTCAGACAATTGTTGTATACTGCGGATTCAAAAAATTATGAATCCTATTTTCAGTCTTTTACAGACATCATGAAAACGCCTGTTAAAACCAACATGGATTTACTTACAATGAGCCTGAAAGTTAATGTCGATACACTGAAAAATATGGGCGAACGGACTGTTTTTAATAAACTAAAAAACGCCACCACCACAGTTGTTGATGGAAAATTCGTGTTAAAAACAATCCAATCCACCAAGTATCCGGCAACACAACAGTATATTCAATCCATTACGGACATGGTTTTTAATGCCCAATATGCCGATTTGTTGGGCAATTCATCACTGGATAACTTTAGGGCATTCATTACAGACTGGCCAAAATCAGCTGTTATTTCTACCGTGAAGAAAAACTATGACGACTCCTTGTTTGTGATTTCAAATAGGACACAAAATCACGATTTGTATTTGTTGGACACCATTTTACCAAATGAAACAAAATTGCATTTGATTCCTGATGATTGGTCCATTTTAGGCGATAAATACATTGGAAAAGAGGATCTCAAAATGGCGGTAAAGATGTACCAGAAGGCCATTCAATTGGGGAGCAAAGAAGGACTGTTAAAATTGACAATTTTGAAATATGAAGGAAAGGTACCTTCAGAGGAAGACGAACTGATTATTTTTAAAAAATTGGCTGAAGCAGGAGACAAACGTGCGGAAGCCTATGTTCAAAAAATTGAACAAAGAAGCATCCGTTTGGCTGTTCCTGGAACATTGATTCAATCCCTGAACATAAAAGATCAAAAAAGGGTGTGTTCCATTACGTTGCAAGGTCCTGTCAATCAGATGGATCTGGCTTTGTTGAAAGAAATGTCTACCAAATATCAACTTTCTGACCTGAATTTAGCGCAATGCGAATTGGCTAAAATCCCTGATGAAGCTTTCAAAGGAAGTACAAAGCTGGCAAGTTTATTGCTGCCCAATCAATTGGTTTATATTGGAAGTGAGTCTTTTGCTGATTGTTCATCCCTCAAGGCGCTGGTTTTGCCCGATTCTTTGACACAATTGATGGCAAACGCGTTCGATCGATGTGTTGCCATGAAATCCATAAAAATCCCCGCGAGTTTAACAAGTGGTCTGGGCATTGTGCCGTTTTGTACAGGTTGCGTCAGTTTGACGGAATATCTGATAGATGAACGAAATCCGGTTTTTAGTTCGGTGGATGGTGTCATTTTTGACAAATTCAAAGCTACATTGATCCGTTATCCAAGTGGAAAAAATGCATCATCTTATGTGGTTCCTTCCACCGTATCTGAAATTGCAACAGGCGCTTTTGAATCCAGTGTCAAATTGACTTCCGTGCAGTTGCCGGATACTTTGAAGCGCATTAAGTATGCCGCATTTAAGAAATGCACGGCTTTATCAACCATCACGATTCCGACTCTGGTCAATGAAATCGGTGCTTCAGTGTTTGAACAATGTGAAAATTTGAGTGCAGTTCAATTGCCCATGTTTTTATCTGAACTCAACCAAAATACTTTTAAAAACTGTATGACACTGTCTTCTGTGATGTTGCCAGAATCCATCAAAGAAATTCGTTCCGAATGTTTTTCCGGCTGTGAAAATTTATTGACCATTTCTTTGAATAACAACATCAAAGGGCTTGGAGAGCATTGTTTCAAAAATTGTAAAAAGCTCAAGGAAGTCAAACTAAGTATTCAAAATCCGTTGAATGTTTCATCCATTTTTGATGGCGTGGATAAAACCAATTGTACCTTGTTCGTTCCGCTTGGAAGCAAGGTGTATTATCAACAATTTCCAATTTGGAAAGACTTTCAAAATATAATCGAGTATTGATGTATGAGTGAAGATATTCAGCAAGGAAGCAAAAAAGACTATTGTCTTCCAATGCATACCGTAGAGCACATTTTAAACCAAACCATGGTGCGAAAGTATGCATGTAGTCGATCTGTCAATGCGCACATAGAAAAGAAAAAGTCGAAATGTGACTACCTGCTCCAGCGTGCACCCACTTCGGAAGAAATCGTTGAAATCGAGGATCAGGTCAATCGAATCATTGATTCGGATTTGAAAGTTTCTGTTCGTTATGTGCCCATTGAAGAAGCCGGGAATGTGGCAGATTTGAGCCGATTGCCTGAAGATCAAAAATGCGAAAACGTACGTTTGGTTTTCATTGGAGACTATGATGTTTGCGCGTGCATTGGTCCGCATGTAGAATCGACCAAAGAAATCGGTCGATTTAAAATCCTGAACCATGAATTTGAAAATGGCAGGTGGCGGATGCGTTTTAAGCTTGTTTGAAGGATTAAAATGCGCATTTTATTTCTTTGAAACCTACCAATTGGTCTGCGTACGCTCCAAATTTTCTATGATAGACCAAAATCTGATAAACATTTTCTGTTTGCCAGAATGAACCTTCTGCTTGTTCGGAGAGATCCTGCAGGCCATCATTGCTTTCAACAGAATAGCGGTAATTGTAGGAGCCTTGTTTCAGAAGCAATGTTTTTCTGAATTGTTTGGAATCGGTGTCAAAAAGCATTTCACAATCTTCTTTTTTCATGCCTGCTGTCAAATTGCCCCGAATAAACATGCGACTATTTCGAAGTGAAGGATCGGGTTTGAAACTGAAATTTACCCAAAAATAATCGGCACAGGTGTTCACATCGTTCAGGCAATCGACCGTTCGAATCAGATAATTCCCATTTTGGTCTTGGTCGTATTGATAATTGAGATTTCTTTGATTGTCAAGTTGAATGTCTGAATATACCGCATTGTTTTCAATCCGTGTTTTGGTGATATTCAATCCGGAAAATCTCGAACTGGTGGTTTCAAATCGCCTGTATTCATTTCCTCCATGAAATACCAACGCTTTTACATGCTCAAAATCATAAGAAAAACCATCGTTGCTACTCGGTTTGACGGCATTGACTTCACCGTCTAATCCAAAATTCTTCAACACCTTAACCTTGAGTTCTTTTTCTGGCATCACCATCGAAAATCCTTGTGGTTTTATACGAAATTGCAGCTGTTGGAATTTGTTTTTATACCCAAGATCGGTGTCGGCCGTAATGTTGGCTTCAATCGATGCCTTAGGCTCGATAATCATAAAACAGGCTGTGAGATAAGTATTTTCAGGATGGTCTTTGTCATAAACCACCAGCGCATAATTGCCGGATAATTTCAATTGAATGTTTTCGTTTGGCAAGCGCAACCGATAATGGATATATTGCACAAAGGTGGATTCTGAATACAGTCCATCCGGAAAATCATTTTCCCTCATGCCGTTCATAAACTCAGATTCAAACAGCTCTGATTTGGTCCAATCTGCATTGCAGTGAATGATTTTATATCCCAAACGAAGTGACTGATGCGACAAGACATCAAATGAAATGTCAATGCTGCCGCTTTTCAGATCAATGAGCGGAAAATTCAATGGTTGTGAAGTCGGGTGAACAAGTAAGGTTTTAAACTTTGAGTCAAAAACTTGATTGCGATAAGTCAAGCTTCCGTGGATTGATAAAACAAAACAAACGAATGTCAAAATGATCGCGAATTTTCTGAAATGTGTCATACTTATGAATACGGAAGAAGTCTTTTAAGGATTTCTGCAATAATACACATAATTATCTTAATTTGATTCTTTTAGTTCGCAGCTTTTTATATTTTTGTAGCTCAATCAAAAAACCTTTTATGAAATCGGTAATTGCCTTAAAAAAAGGGTTGGACATACATTTGGCAGGAAAAGCACCATTGGAAATTCAGGCAATTGGTCTTGTTGATGTTATATCCATTGCACCTGATGACTACATCGGATTGACACCCAGGGTTTTGGTTAAGGTTGGAGAAGAAGTAAAATCCGGATCTCCAATTTTTTCGGATAAAAACCACCCGGAAATTGTTGTCGTTTCTCCTGTTAGTGGAACAATAGAATCGATTGTAAGAGGGGAGAAGCGTCGGTTAATCCGAGTTTTAATAAAACCTGACAACAAGCAAACCTCAGTTTCTTTCAGTTCTGAGCCTCAATTGGATTTGACCCGGGAAGAACTCCTGAACCGCATCTTGTCGAGTGGTGTTTTTACCTACTTTAGACAACGTCCCTACGATGTAATTCCGAACCCTCAGAACACGCCCCGGGATATTTTTATTTCCACTTTTGATTCTGCCCCTTTGGCTGCCGATCCATCTTTTTTGATCCAAAATCAGAAGGAAGATTTTCAGGCAGGATTGGAAGTTTTGTCCAGGTTAACCGATGGAAAGGTGTATTTGTCGATCTCTGAAAATGATCATTCAAAGTTGTTTTCTGAAGTGAAGCATGTTGAAAAGGTCTGTTTCAAAGGACCACACCCTGTTGGAAACGTTGGGGTACAGATGAACCACATCAAGCCCATTAACAAAGGAGAAACGGTCTGGACGATGAAGGCTGCTCATGTTCCTTTATTGGGACAATTGTTTCGCTCGGGAAAAGTTGATTTTTCAAGTTTGATTGCTGTTTGCGGTCCTGGAATTCGCCGCCCCGGTTATATGAAGGTGCTTCCAGGAAGTTCAATACAATCCATTCTCAATGGATTGGTATATAAGGAAATGCATGCACGTTTCATTGATGGAAATCCCCTGACTGGGAAAGAAGTAGAATCGAATGGATTCATTGGGTATTTTGAAACTTCAGTCACGGTGTTGAAAGAAGGAGATGATATCCATGAATTTTTTGGTTGGATCATGCCCAGAATGGATAAGTTCAGCATGAGTAGAACCTATCTGTCGGCTATTATTGGAAAATTATTTCCATCCATCCGTTACGAACCCGATACCCGATTGCTTGGAGGACGTCGAGCCTTGATCGTTTCAGGAGAGTATGATCAGGTATTCCCAATGGATATTTTGCCTGAACAATTGATTCGGGCCTGTATCACGAAGAATATCGAAAAACAAGAGCAACTGGGTATTTATGAAGTTGCTCCTGAAGATTTTGCCTTGTGTGAATACGTTTGTACTTCAAAATTGGAATTGCAAAAAATCGTTCGACTAGCGTTGGATGAATTGCGATTGGAAAATGCCGATTAAACTATGTATAACCAATTACTTATAAAGCATTGAAAGCACTTAGAGCATTATTGGATAAATTAAAACCAACATTTTCGGAAGGTGGAAAATTAAGTGCTTTTCACTCCGTATTTGATGGTTTTGAAACGTTTTTGTTTGTCCCTTCAAAAACGTCTAAGTCTGGTGTACACATACACGACAGCATTGACTCAAAACGGTTGATGTCATTTGTTATCATTGCATTGCTCCCCGCATTGCTTTTTGGAATGTATAATGTTGGATATCAGCATTTTCTTGCAATTGGAAAAATTGGCGATGTCTCATTCTGGGAGCTATTTGGATGGGGTGCTGTTGCTGTGTTGCCCTACATCGTTGTTTCCTATGGTACTGGTTTGGGAATTGAATTTATTGCAGCTCAAATCAAAAAAGAAGAAATTCAGGAAGGATTTTTGGTGAGTGGCATGCTCATTCCGATGATTGTTGCCATTGACACCCCATTATGGATGGTCGCTGTTGCTACTGCTTTTGCTGTTGTTTTTGCCAAAGAAGTTTTTGGAGGTACCGGATACAATTTGTTCAATGTTGCATTAATCACCAGGGCCTTTTTGTTTTTTGCTTATCCGGGAGATATTTCAGGTGATCAGGTATGGGTCAATATCAAAGATTCCTTTGGTTTTGGTTCACCCATGCAAACACTGGATGCCTTCTCGGGTGCAACTCCTCTAGGACAGGCCGCTGTCAATACGGGCATTTTGGAATTCAAAGATATTCTGGGTGGTCC
Organism: uncultured Bacteroidales bacterium; assembly: GCA_964472175.1. GTDB lineage: Bacteria > Bacteroidota > Bacteroidia > Bacteroidales > UBA1402 > UBA8389. Next base: position 55,065 of record CAYYJF010000002.1, read on the forward strand.
GTTAACCACCTGGGATATGTTTATTGGTTTAAAACCAGGCTCAATTGGTGAAACATCAACACTTGCCATTTTGATAGGTGCAGCCATCTTGATTTTTACACGTGTAGCAAGTTGGAAAATCATCACAGGCGTTTTTGCCGGTGGAGCAGCAACCATTGCCCTATTTAACCTGTTTGCGGTCAATGTCTATATGGAAGTTCCTGTCATTCAACAACTTTGTTTGGGTGGTTTTGCCTTTGGCGCAGTCTTTATGGCTACAGATCCGGTGACGGCTTCCAGAACGGAAACAGGCAAATGGATTTATGGTATTTTGGTCGGTGTCTTGGCCATGATTATCAGGGTCTTAAATCCGGCTTACCCAGAGGGCATGATGCTGGCAATTTTATTGATGAATATTTTTGCCAAGCTCATTGATTATGTCGTTGTTCAAAGAAATGTGTCCAATCGGATGAAACGTATGAATTCCAAATCAAAATAATCCATATGAATACCAACAGCAATAATTACACTTTTATTTATGCTTCGGTCATGGTTGTTTTGGTTGCAGCAGCTTTGGCCTTCACAAACGGACTGCTGAAAGACAAACAGGCGAAGAATGTTGAAGTTGACAAAATGCAACAGATACTGCGTGCGTTGAAGATGGAGACTGCATATGATCTTACAGCCAAGCTGTATCAGGAAACCGTTCAATCTACTTACTTAATCAACTCAAAGGGCGAGAAAATTGATTCCAATGCCGTCAATGCTTTTAATACGGATATTTCAAAGGAAGTTGTAAAGCCTGTGAATAGTCGGAATTTACCTATTTATGAAGCCGTGGTTAAGGGTGAAAAGAAATATGTTATTCCGGTTTATGGAGCAGGGTTGTGGGGTCCTATCTGGGGTTACGTTGCCTTAAACTCCGATAGAAATACCATTTTCGCGGCATCTTTTTCTCATCAGGGTGAAACGCCGGGATTGGGTGCGGAAATTTCCACGAAACCTTTTCAACATCAATTTGAAGGCAAGAAGTTGTTCAATCAGTCCGGTTTTGTATCCGTTGCTGTTGTTAAGTCTGGAAAAATAGTAGAAAATATGGATCAGGTAGATGGCATTTCCGGTGGAACCATTACCAGTCAGGGTGTTCACAATATGCTTTTCAATAGTTTGAGTGCGTATGAAACCTTCTTAAAAGCTGCATCATTATGAAACCATTCAAAGAACTTTTTATAAATCCCATCAATAAAAGCAATCCCGTATTGGTCTTGGTGTTGGGTATTTGTTCCTCATTGGCGGTAACAGCTCAAATCAAACCGGCTTTGGTTATGGGTATTTCCGTGACAGTGGTGCTTGCGTTTTCCAATGTCATCATTTCCATCATGCGCAATGGCATTCCAAATAGAATTCGAATCATTGTGCAGTTGGTTGTTATAGCGGTTTTGGTTATTATCGTTGAGCAAATATTAAAAGCTTACGCATACGAAATGTGGAAGCAATTGTCTGTTTTTATCGGCCTAATCATAACGAATTGCATCCTGATGGGTCGTTTGGAAGCTTTTGCTCTCGGAAATAAGCCATTCGATTCATTTATTGACGGTTTGGGTAACGGTTTGGGTTATGCTTTGATCTTGCTGATCATTTCCATTATCAGGGAATTATTTGGTTCAGGTTCCTTGTTTGGATTTCAGGTTATTCCAAATGCGTTTTATGAATCAGGATATTCCAACAATGGGCTGATGATTTTGCCTCCGATGGCCCTGATTGTTGTTGCTTGCATTATTTGGATCCATCGAAGTATGAACAAAGAATTACAGGAAAAATAAAGTTGTATGGAAAACCTCATTGATATTTTTGTAAAGGCTGTATTCATAGACAATTTTGTTTTTGCCTATTTTTTAGGAATGTGCTCGTATTTGGCTGTATCAAAAACAGTCAAAACATCAAACGGGCTTGGAATAGCCGTTTCCTTTGTTTTGGTTGCAACCGTTCCGATTTGTTACTTATTGGACACGTATATATTGAAGGCGGGTGCCATGGCCTGGATAGATCCATCATTGGCTTCAATCGATTTAAGCTTCCTGAGTTTCATTCTTTTTATCGCCATCATTGCTTCCATTGTTCAAATTGTGGAAATGGTTGTTGAAAAATTCACACCGGCTTTGTATAGTCAGTTGGGCATCTTTTTGCCATTGATTGCCGTCAACTGTGCCATTTTAGGTGCAGCACTTTTCATGCAGCAGAAAAACTTTGATTCCTTTTCAGAAGCCACGGTGTATAGTTTGGGCTCAGGAATTGGATGGTGGTTGGCCATTGTGGGGATGGCTGCATTACGTGAACATTTAGAGTATTCCAATGTTCCCAAGCCATTGAAAGGTTTGGGTATCACCTTTATCATTGCTGGTTTGATGGGCATCGCATTTATGGGATTCATGGGTATAAAATTATAGTGGAAAGTAAGATATGGTACTTGAAATAAACATGTTGATTGTCACTTTGAGTGTTGTGGTTTTCCTGACCACAACCTTGATCCTGGTTGCCTTATTGTTGTTTATTAAGCAAAAACTGACACCAGGTGGCACGGTGCATATTTCCATCAATTCATCGAAAGATCTTGAAGTCGAGTCCGGTTCGACGGTTTTAACCGCCTTGAGCAACGAGAAAATATTTTTGCCATCTGCATGTGGCGGTGGTGGTAGTTGCGGAATGTGTAAATGTCAGGTTTTAGAAGGTGGAGGAGAGATTCTGCCAACCGAAGTCGGTTTTTTTTCACGCAAGCAAATTCAGGACCATTGGCGTTTGGGTTGTCAGGTTAAAATCAGGGAAAATATTTCATTGAAAGTGCCGGAAGAAATTTTAGGCATTCAAAAGTGGGAGTGTGAAGTGGTTTCCAACAGAAACGTAGCTTCATTTATCAAAGAATTTGTGGTAAAACTCCCTGAAGGTGAGACGCTTAATTTTAAATCAGGTAGTTATATTCAAATTGATGTCCCAAAAATTGAAGTGAATTTTGAAGATTTTGATATTGATGAGCGATATAAATCAGAATGGGATAAATTCAAACTTTGGGGATTGAAAATGGTGAATCCGGAACCAACATACAGGGCATATTCCATGGCGAATCACCCTGCTGAAGGCAATATCGTCATGTTGAACATTCGTATTGCGACCCCACCGTTTAATCGAGCAAAAGGAGCTTGGGAAGAAGTGAATCCCGGCATTTGCTCCTCCTATATTTTCAGCAGAAAGCCAGGTGATAAAGTCTTCATTTCGGGTCCATTCGGAGATTTTCACATCCAGGAGACCCAGCGTGAAATGCTTTATATTGGTGGTGGAGCAGGAATGGCTCCGTTGAGATCACATTTGTTACATTTGTTTCAGACCTTAAAAACCACGGATAGAAAAATATCGTATTGGTACGGCGCCCGTTCAAAGAATGAAATTTTCTATGAAGCTGATTTTAGGGCGATTGAGAAGGCTTTTCCCAATTTTTCATTTCACATCGCATTGAGTGAACCCTTGCCCGAAGATCATTGGGATGGTCCTGTCGGATTTATCCATCAAGTGATTTTGGATCAATATTTATATTCTCACGAAGCACCTGAGGACATCGAGTATTACATGTGCGGCCCTGGTCCCATGGCCAATGCCGTTAAGCAGATGCTTGATGCGTTGGGTGTGCCAAAAGAAATGTTGATGTTTGATGATTTTGGCGCATAATCAATTATATTTGTATGTATTTTTGATTTTTTAAGTATTTTTGCGTTGGAAAATTCAAAATAATTTTTCTTTCAGTTATTTAGATTCCTGAGTTTCAAACTGATACTTAAATTTATAAGAATGAAAACAAAAACTATTGCCTGCTTTTTTTTGGCATTCTCTTTTGCTTTTACTACCTATGCTCAAAATGTATCAATTGTTGAATCAAATTCTACCAGTTCAACGACTTATTCAAGTTACAAGGTGAAAAAACCCAAATTTTGGGTTGGACCAAAATTTGGAACAGATTTTATAGGAGTACCTTCCGGTAGTGATGATATCAAGAATGGATTAAAAGAACAGTGGCAGGCTGGGTTATTGATGCAATTTGGTCGTACGATATATATTCAACCAGAATGTTATTATTCAGTTGATAATGTATTGGACGCATCACAGGAAATTCTTTCATCAACAGCTTCAATCAAGGTGCCTGCTTTATTGGGTCTTCGCTTCCTGAATTTGGGTTTGTTTAGTTTGCATATCATGGGTGGTCCTGAGTTTGTGATACCCGTTAAAGACGATCAAAATGATTTACGAAAAACAACGAGACATTTTGTTGTTGGCGCCGGTATTGACGTTTTGGGATTCATTACTGCTGATATCCGATATTTGTATGATACAAGCATCCAACTCAATGACCACATCAATAGTTTTGACTTGCAAACCACGCCTTTGAATTTAACGGTAGGCTTGAAACTTAGATAATTATTATTACACATATAAAAATCGGGTATCAATAAAGGTTTACTTTATGATACCCGATTTTTTTGTGACCCGGGAGAGGCTCGAACTCTCGACCCAATGATTAAGAGTCATTTGCTCTACCAACTGAGCTACCGAGTCATTTTGAACGGCTGCAAAGGTACGTTTTTTACATTTTATAATCAAAATATTTTCTCCAACATTTTTCAGGTATTCTCACTTTGTTCAAGTGATTTCATTGACAACTGGATCCGTTTTCTCTCCAAGTCAATACCAATGATTTTTACTTGAACATGTTGATGCAGGCTCACAACTTGATTTGGATCTGAAACAAAATGATCGGCCAATTGGGATATGTGCACCAATCCGTTTTCTTTGATGCCAAAATCAACAAAGCAACCGAAAGCAGTCAGGTTGGTCACAATTCCAGGCAAAACCATGCCCATAGTTAAATCCTGGATGGTTTTGATGTTTGGATTGAAAGAAAAAACTTCAATTTTGGACCTTGGGTCAAGACCTGGCTTTTCCAATTCCGATAATATGTCTTTTAATGTGGGAAGACCAATCTCTTTTGAACAATAACGCTCCAATTGTATTTTGGATCTGATTTCTGCTGACTGAATGAGCTCTAAAATCGTGCAATTCATGTCTTTTGCCATTTTTTCAACCAATTCATAGCGTTCAGGATGGACTGCAGTGTTGTCCAGTGGATTTTCGGGCGATTTTATCCTTAAAAAGCCTGCCGCCTGTTCATAGGCTTTGGCCCCCAGTCGAGGCACTTGCAACAGCTCTTTTCTTGATTTGAAAGAGCCATTGGCATTTCGATGCTCCACGATATTTTTGGCAATGGTTTCTGACAATCCGGAAACGTAGGTCAAAAGGTATTTACTGGCAGTGTTGACATTGATTCCGACCTGATTCACACAAGAAACCACCGTGTTGTCCAACATTTTTTTTAATTTGCTTTGGTCAACATCGTGTTGATACTGTCCTACACCGATCGATTTTGGGTCAATTTTTACAAGTTCTGCCAATGGATCCATAAGTCTGCGTCCGATGGAGACAGATCCTCTGACAGTTACATCATATTCAGGAAATTCCTCTCTGGCAACTTTCGAGGCTGAGTAAATGGATGCTCCGTTTTCACTGACAACAAACACTTGGATATTTTTTGGAAAACGCATTTGTTGAATAAATTGTTCAGTTTCTCTGGATGCTGTCCCGTTTCCAATGGCAATCGCTTGAATGTCATAGCTTTCAACCAAATTGGAGATCTTTTTCATCGATTGAGAAACCTCTTTTTGAGGTGCATGTGGATAGATGGTTTCGTTGTGCATCAATTGCCCGTTCTGATCCAGACAAACCACTTTACAGCCAGTTCTGAAGCCAGGGTCAATTGCCAATACTTTTTTTTGTCCCAGTGGTGCGGAAAGCAACAATTGGCGAAGATTTTCTGAAAATACCTGAATCGCTATTTCATCCGATGTTTCTTTGAAAACGGAGATGACCTCGGTTATAATAGAAGGTTTGAGCAGTCTTTTGTATCCATCCACAATGGCCTCCTGAAGCAATTGAGAAGTTTTATGATGATTCTTAACAAATAACTGTGTGAAATGATCGCAGGCTTGCTGATCATCAATTTCTAATTGAACCTTCAAAATGCCTTCCTTTTCACCGCGCATAACTGCCAAAAAACGATGTGAAGAACATTTTTTGATGGCTACCGTGAAATCGAAATAATCCTGATATTTTATTCCTTCAGTATCTTTGCCTTTTATAACGGTTGAACTCAAAACGCCTGTATGCATGAATTGCTTTCTGAGGTAAGCTCTGACTTTTTGGTTTTCACTGATCCATTCCGCAACAATGTCTTTGGCGCCTTTCAAAGCGTCCTCGATGCTCAATACGGTATCATTGAGGTGTTTTTTGGCAGCGTCTTCGATTCTTTCAGGCGATTCATGGTATATTTTTATGGCCAAAGGCTCCAATCCATTGATTCTGGCTGTTTCTGCGCGCGTATTCCGTTTAACCTTATAGGGTAGATACAAGTCTTCCAGTTCATTCTTGTCGTTGCATTGTTCAATTTGCAACTTTAATGCATCGGTCAGTTTGCCTTGTTGTTTGATGGTTTCAAGAATGCTGATGCGTCTTTTATCCAGTTCTTTGATTTTTTGTTCCAATTCAGCAATTTGCTCAATTTGAACCTCATTCAAACTGCCTGTTAGCTCTTTTCTGTATCGACTGATAAATGGAATGGTCGCTCCATCTTCAAAAAGCTTGATGGTGTTGAGAACACCTTTGAATGGAATATTGAGTTGATTGGAAATGTATGAAATCTGTGGTTCTGTCATGCTACATGATGTGAGTAAACGAAGGTACAAAAAAATGGTGTATCTTTGCAGTCTATGAATGAGAAATCAAAAGATAAGAAAACCCAATTTAGCGTTGAAGAATCCACCTTGCTATTGGATTTTTTAATTGGGAAATTTACGGACAAAAGTCGTACAACCATCAAGTCTTTATTGAAAAATAAGCAAGTTTTGATTGGCAATCAGCCGGTTACAAAGTTTGATTATGCTTTGAATCCAGGCGATACCATTGTCATCAGATGGGGTAAAGGTGTGGTGACGTTGAAAGATCCGCAACTCAGTATTGTGTTTGAAGATGAGGATTTTATCGTTGTCGAGAAGGCCGCCGGATTGCTTTCAATCGCTACTCAAAAAGAAAAAATGCGTACGGCATACAGTATTCTGAGTACCTATTTAAAAAAGACGAATCCCAAAAACCGCATTTTTGTCATTCATAGATTGGATAGAGAAACCTCAGGTTTGATGGTTTTTGCAAAGAATGAAGCCATCCAAGCCGCCATGCAAAACAATTGGAAATTTGCGGTTCAACAAAGGAGCTATATTGCTGTTGTTGAAGGGGTTCTGCAAACCGGAGACGGCACAGGGGTAGGGGTTATTAAATCATACTTATGGGAAAGTAAGTCCTTGATTGTTTATTCCAGTCCCAATCCTGACGATGGACAATTGGCAGTGACCAGATATGAAGTTTTGAAAACGGGTGATAAATACACCCTGGTTCGTCTTCAACTTGAAACAGGTAGAAAAAATCAGATTCGGGTGCACATGAACAGTATTGGACACCCATTGGCAGGAGATATGAAGTATGGCGGACACGCATGCGCTTTAAAAAGGCTTTGTCTGCACGCAGATAAGCTATCATTTACGCATCCAAGAACAGGTGAACGTTTGGATTTTAGTTCACCTGCACCGGTTGGTTTTTCAAAATTGACGTACGAAAAAGCGGTTAAATCTTAAAAACCTTATTTGGCCATCTGATAGATTTGTACCATATCCTCCATCTGAAGCTTTTTAAAATTTCCAATTCTTTTTAGGCCGTTGTTGCTACATTTGGCTGCCATTTCCTGTATCTCGGCCTCTGTGATGTCTTTTCCAATGAGTTCTTTGATGGAAGTTGGCATGCCAATGGCCTTGTAAAAGCGTTCCATGGCTTCGATGCCTTTGATGGCGGTGGCTTCAGTCGATAAGAAATCATTGTTGACACCCATCACCTGTACGGCAAATCTGGCAAATCTGGATGGGTTTTCCATGTAAACATATCTGGCCCAACTTCCCCAAATGGCAGCAAGACCTGCGCCATGCGCGACATCGAACAATCCGCTTAATTCGTGTTCCAACATGTGGGTTGACCAATCGCCAATGGTGCCACATCCGGTCAAATCATTGTGAGCCAAACTTCCAGCCCACATGATTTGTGCTCTGTGAATATATCCGGTAGGATTTTTTAGAACCTCAAATATGCTTTCTTTGATGCTTCTCAAAATGCTTTCAGAAATCCCGTCGGTGACAGACATGTCATTTTCATGCGAGAAATATCTTTCCATGGTATGCATCATCATATCGGTTGCACCACACACCGTTTGAAAATCGGGAAGGGTATAGGTGCGTTCCGGATTCATGATGGAAAACTTACACCTGAGCAAAGGATGTCCGTAGTCTTTTTTCAGAAGGCCGTTTTCATTTGTGATGACAAGGCTGTCACTCATCTCACTGCCGGCTGCTGGGATGGTTAAAATGCAGCCCAGAGGCAAGAATCTGCTGCCTTCTGCTTTCCGTAAAAAGAAATCCCAAACATCTCCCGAATAATAGAACCCGGATGAAATCGCTTTTGAAGAATCGATGACACTGCCTCCACCAATGGCCAGGATAAAGTCGACCTGTTCTTTTCTGCAAAGTTCAATACCTTCATGGACTTTAGAAAGTCTGGGATTGGGAACAACTCCGCCCAACAAAACGTAATCAATGTTCTCAGCTTTCAGTATGTTGCATACCTTATCCAATAAGCCTGACTTTTGCACGCTTTGGCTTCCGTAATGGATCAAAACTTTGTTGGCACCATATTTTTTGAGCAGTGTAGCTACTTCATTCTCAGCGTCTTTTCCAAATACGACCTCGGTTGGGACATGATAAGTAAAATCTTTCATTGTCAATGCATTTTTTTGTTCAATAACACAAATATACACAATTCTACAGGCGATAAAAAAAAGTGTTCCAAAGATAAACTTTGAAACACTTCGCTAATTATTGTGCCCAAAACAGGACTCGAACCTGCACAGCCTTGCGGCCACTAGTCCCTGAAACTAGCGTGTCTACCGATTTCACCATCTGGGCATAAATAAGTAAGGAAAAGCGGAAAGTGCTCAGGATGAGACTCGAACTCACACGGGCGATCCGCCCACCACCCCCTCAAAGTGGCGTGTCTACCAATTTCACCACCTGAGCGACTCTTAACTAAAAAGGCGACCTCTGTCGCCCCTAGAGCGAAAAACGGGACTCGAACCCGCGACCCTAACCTTGGCAAGGTTATGCTCTACCAACTGAGCTATTTTCGCATTTATTAAACATCAACCATCCCTTTCGGGTTTGACTACCACTTGTAGTGCGTGATTGCGGGGACAAAAGTACGGGAAAAATTGAAATGTGCAAAAAAAACAGGTGATTTTTTTTACAAAAATGCCTTAATCCATTCGGCTTTTATAGTCTTCGTACGTGAAAGTTCTCCAAATCAAGTTGTTGCCATTTATGTCACGAAACACAATGGATGGGTGAGAAATGCCGTTGAACAAGGTCGTTTTGACAACTGTGTAATGAATCATATCCTCAAAGATGATTTGATCGCCGATTTTTAAGGGTTCGTCAAAACTCCATCCATCAAGATAGTCTCCAGACAAACAACTGTTGCCGCCCAATCTGTAGGTCGGTTTTCCAAGAGTGATGTCATAACCTCCTACAATTTTTGGTTTGTAGGGCATTTCAAGGCAATCGGGCATATGGCAGGCGAAGGAAACATCCAGAATGGCCGTTTTGATCGAGTTGTTTTCAACAATATCAACAACGGTCGAAACCAACCATCCGGTTTGCCAGGTAAAGGCGCTCCCCGGTTCCATGATTAAATGCAGGTTGGGAAATTCCGATTTGAACGCCTTTAATACGTGAACCAAATGATCTACATTATACCCCTTTCGCGTCATCAAATGACCACCACCCATATTCAGCCATTTTAGATGCGGCAGATAGTGGCCAAAGCGTTTTCTGACCACGTCGAGTGTGCGTTCCAGATCAAAAGAATTGGATTCACATAAGGTGTGAAAATGAAAACCTTCGATTCCATCGGGTAAAACGTCAGGTAGTTTATCCTGCGTTATGCCCATTCTTGAACCCGGCGCACAGGGGTTGTACAAATCGGTTTCAACCGATGCATATTCCGGGTTGATGCGTATCCCACAAGAAATGGGGTGCTTGGATTGCGTTTGAATGTGAGGATAGAATCGATGAAACTGGCTCAGGGAGTTGAAGGTAATATGACTGCTGTAATCCATGAATTCACCGATGTTTTCTTCTGTATAGGCAGGAGAATAACTGTGGGTCAAATTTCCCATCTCTTCAAATCCCAATCGGGCTTCTGAGGTGGAACTCGCCGTAGAACCATGGATGTATTCTTTAAAAATGGGGAAGGACTTCCACATCGCATATGCTTTGAATGCCAGAATGATTTCGACACCGGCATCTTTGCTGACTTGTTGAATTAAACTCAGGTTTCTTCTAAGTTTGGTTTCATCCAGTACATAAGAAGGAGAAGGAATATCTTTAAATGAAATCATAAGGGATTAGGAATTAATGACAGTGAATCTTGCAAATTTAAGCAATAGTTTACGATATCCTGAATGCTCAAATTCAACTTCAATTTTAGTGTTGTCTCCCGTGTCTTCAATCCCTGTAACAATACCCATTCCGAACCGATCGTGTGATATTTTGCAACCAATTTGAATGCCTTGCATGGAGGCTGTATCCTGGGTTGGTGTGGCCGGTGCAGAGGTTTTGGACTTTTCAATCCTGGTGAGTGTTCTTTTGGTAGAAGTGATATTTGGTAAATGGTATGTCGGCTCGGTTTTCTGAAATCTAGGCGATTCAGATTGTTTGATAAACCCAACGTTGCTTGTCGGATAATCGAGCAGTGAAGCGTCTAAATCCATTAAAAAACGGCTAGGTCTGGTGAAATTGTTTTGGCCATTCCTATACCGACTCTTGGCATGGCTCAATGTACAGGTTTTTTTGGCTCGTGTGATGGCCACATACAACAATCGCCTTTCTTCTTCCAGATTTTTTTCATTTTCCATCTGGTGTAAAGAAGGAAAGAGCTCTTCTTCCATGCCAACCACGAATACATGATCGAATTCAAGGCCCTTTGAAGCATGGATGGTCATCAAAGTTACACTATCCTCTGCGTTATTTTTGGTTTCATCCTGATCGGTTAACAAAGAAACATCCTGCAAATAATGGACAACGGAAGTATCCTCGGAGCCTTCTTCAATACGGTTGACCACAAATTCATTCATCCCGGCCAAAAGCGATTCGAGGTTTTCTTTCCTGCTTAAATAATCCGGTGAATGCTCCGTTTGCAACTCCTGGTTGATGCCAGACTCCTGAAGTAGGTTTTTGGTGAGCTCATAGACATCCCAGTCAAACATTTTTCCCCGGAATTTTTCGATGAGTGTCCGAAAAGCGATGAGTTTCTTCTGAATGCCCGATTGAATGCCATGATTGTTGGTTTCAAGCTGTTCCAATACGTCCCAAATGCCTGTTCCTTGAGAAATGGTGGCTTGCACCAGTTTATTGATGGTCGTGTCGCCAATACCTCTTGCCGGAATGTTGACGATTCGTTTAAAAGCTTCCAGGTCATCTTTGTTCAATAACAGTCTCAAATACGCAATGATGTCCTTAATTTCCTTTCTTTGATAGAAAGAAAGCCCGCCATAGACTCGATAAGGGATATTCCGTTTTCGCAAAGCTTCTTCGAAGATGCGTGATTGCGCATTGGTTCTGTATAATATCACAAATTCATTCAAATCTGCATGCAAGTTCAGCCGCATTTCAGAAAGCTTGTTTGAGACCATAAAACCTTCTTCCAAATCCGAGTAGGCAGAAAGAATCTTTATTTTGTTGCCTTGCTCCAAATCTGAAAACACTTTTTTGGGAATTTGCCCTTTGTTCTTTTCAATCAGACTGTTTGCGGCTTCAACAATCGTTTTTGTAGAACGGTAATTTTGCTCCAGCTTGAAGAGCTTTCCTTCAGGATAATTGTTTTTAAAATGCAAAATATTTTCAATGTTTGCACCCCGAAAAGAATAGATGCTTTGAGAATCATCACCAACCACACATATTTTGTGGTGTCTCTCCGCCAACTTCTTTAGAATCAGATATTGAGAAAAGTTGGTGTCCTGATACTCATCAACCAGAATAAACTGAAAAATCTGTTGATAATGCTCCAGGATTTGGGGATGGTCTCTGAAGAGAATGTTGGTATTGAACAACAAATCGTCAAAATCCATGACATTGGCCTTCCGGCAACGTTGTACATAACTACTGTAGATTTCTTTAAATACAGGTCTTTTGCCTAAAATGTCCTGTCTGATCCATTCCGCTTGATTTGGATAAGCTTCGGCAGAAATCAAATCATTTTTTGCAGCAGAAATTCGATTTAAGACAAAGCTGGGCTTGTATATTTTATCGTCCAGTTTCATCTCTTTGATGATGGATTTGATCAGGCTTTTGCTGTCTGATGTATCGTAAATTGTGAAAGACGAGTTGTAACCGATGTGTTCACATTCTTTTTTCAGGATCCTTAAAAAGACCGAATGAAAGGTGCCCATCCAAACCCTTTCCGATGCCTCACGGTTGATCAATGAACCAATTCTTTCTCTCATCTCCCGGGCAGCTTTGTTGGTAAAGGTTAAGGAAAGAATAGACCACGGCTGATATCCCAATGCAATCAAATAAGCGATTTTGTGTGTCAGTACACGCGTTTTACCTGAGCCTGCTCCGGCAATAATCAAAGAAGGCCCATCTACATATTGAACCGCTTCTTTTTGGTTAAAATTCAGATTGTTAAGTAGTTCTGTCAATTTGGCAAGCATAAAAAATGATCCATCAAAGGTAGGCGCATTTTTTCAATAAACAGAGCTGGTTTCATTGAAAAATCAGTATATTTGTTGTTAACGTATGTTTCACCAAAAACCAAACGATTATGACATTTGAACTGCCAAAGTTGGGGTACAATTCGACTGAACTCCAACCCGTTCTGAGTGAACAAACACTATCCTTCCATTATGGGAAACACCACCAGACTTATGTGGATAATTTGAATAAGTTGGTTCTTGGAACGGCTTTTGAAAAAATGAGCTTGGAAGAAATCATCAAAAATGCGCAACCAGGTCCCATTTTCAACAATGCTGCCCAAGTATGGAATCATACCTTCTATTTTGAAACTTTCACCAAACCTGGAAAGCCCAATGCTGTTGTTTCTGAAATTGAGATTCAATTTGGAAGTATGGATGCTTTCAAAGAAGACTTTGGAAAAGCTGCGCTTGCGCTTTTTGGATCAGGTTGGTTGTGGTTGGCCAAAGATGAAAACGGCAAACTGAACATCGTCGCAGAGTCTAATGCAGGAAATCCATTGACAAAAGGGCTCACTCCAATCTTATGTTTTGATGTATGGGAACATGCCTACTATCTCGATTATCAAAACAGAAGGGCAGAATATGTCTCAAAACTTTGGGATATTATTGACTGGGATGTTGTGAAGAAAAGACTGTTATAAAATATTGACAATTAGTCATATAAACCGTTAAACCTAAACAATTGGTTTAACGGTTTTCTTTTTTGTCCAAAATGGCTGCAAACAATATTTGCTTGATTTGATTCAACGCTTTACGAGCTTGTATCAATCTGGCTTTTTTATTGCCAAATCGATATGGAAACAATTGAAAACCGATTCTTGCAGCAGATCTGAATCGTTCAGCATAGATGCTCCAAATAAAAAGGGCAAAAAAGGCAATCACCGTTTGAACAAAATGAAAACCAAAGCATAGGCCCATTGAAATGGCAAGAACGATTTGATAAAGGAGCAGGGATAGACCACCAATGGCATAGGCAAAAGTGTGGTACATCTGTCTGTCTTCAAGCGTATTTAGAAATTGTTTTGTAATAAATCGACTCGGCATATTCACTAGAAGGATGGGTGCAAAAAACAGTGTTTTCAAAAACAACCATACATCAGTTTTAAATGAGGGTGCAGATTCCAGGTATCTGGTGATTTCGTTTTCCGTTGCCGGAAGTTGATGAATGTCCTTACCAAGCAATTGAAGCTGTTTGTACGTTGAAGAATCATTTTTTTCCATCTCATCCAGGATATGGGTTATAAATGATCTGGCTTCAAAGCGTTTTCCTGCCTCTGTACTGAAACCATAAGGCAGTTCATTCTTACTCATATATTCCAGGTAAGCACCGGCACCATAACAACTCAATGAATAGGTGCTCGTGTAATCCGTACTTCTGACATCCTGCATGAGCAGGCTAAGCTCTTCAGAAAGCGCTTGTTTCATTGTGGATAAACCAATGGATGGATTTTCCAGGTATGATTCCATGTAATCACCAACACACATTGGTTTTCCAAACGTGACGACCAGGTCTGACCCTGAGTGCTCAAAATCACTGTGGTCAAGTCCAACGGGAATGATGTAGACGTGCTTTTCCCCTTCCAAAGTTTCTTCAGCCTTAAATGCAATTCGAAAAATACCTTTAACCAAAGGTCTGAGCTTGTGATGCTCACCATGATTGCCTTCAGGCATCACCCCCAAACATTTGGAATCTTTCAGGACACCAACAGCCATCTCCATTTGTTGTTCATTTTTGGAGAGATGTGAAAATCCATCCCGTATGCGGTAAATGGGTGCCACTTTGATGAAAAATAACAATTTCGCAATCAAAGGATTTTTGAAAATATCTGCACGTGCCAAATATACAATTGGCTCACTTTGAAAAAATATTACAGCCAAAGGATCTATCAGGCCACATTGATGATTGGCTGCAAAAATAATAGGCTGGTTTTGAGGAATATTTTCCTGCCCCTTGATTTCAATCGTCCTGAAATACTTTGAAAATGCGTAACTCAAAAATAATTTCAGCGCTTTGTAATAAAACCGATCGTCCTGGATTTTCTTCATTTCAACAACGGTCTTTTTACAGATTTTCTGTGCCAGTAACTACCTAATATTAAACCTGATATAATATGCCAAATGCCCCACCAGGCTGTAATGAGCAACATACCACCGATGGGCATCTCGGCGGGAAATATCTTCGGATTCAGCAGCAAAGCCAATCCCAAACCGCTATTTTGTATGCCGACCTCAATGGTCGTCGTGCGTTTGTCTTTTGCAGATAATCTGAATGCCGCACCGACTCCGTAACCGGTGAGCAATGCCAATGCATTGTGAACCAAAACAATGATAAAGATGAAGTAGATATATTCCAGAAAAATATCAATGTTGTTGGAAAAAGCCAATACAATCATCAAAATAAAGGCGATAATAGATAAACGTTGAAAGGTAGGAGCCAATTGTCGGGCAACATTTGGTCTGATTTTGACCAATAACTGACCAATAATCAGTGGAATACCCAACAAAATAAATACCGTTAGAAACATTTGTCCGGGATCAATAGAAATGGGTTGAAGCAATTCATGAGAATGTTTTGAAATGTATTTGGTGTACAAATTGCCGTAAAATGAAAAATTAAAAGGGGTCATGAACAAAGCTGTTACCGTTGTAATCGCTGTTAACGAAACGGACAATTCAACATTGCCCTTTGAAAATTGACTGATAAAGTTTGAAATGTTTCCACCTGGGCATGCTGCTACCAAAATCATCCCCATGGCGATGGTCGGAGTCAACAATTGATGGCAGAACATGACCAATAAAAAAGTAACCAAAGGCAGCATGATCAATTGTCCAACCATACCTGAAATAATGGGAATGGGTTTCTTGAACAAAGTGGCAAACTCCCTGGGGTTGATCGATAAAGCCACACCAAACATAATGAATGAGAGAATGATGTTTAATATGTGCGATCCCGTTTCTGAGAAGTTTATTTTAATTTGGTCTAATTCAACAAGTTGTTCTATCATGGGCGAAAAAAGTGACGGGTTATTCCGTTTGAAATATTCTGAGAAATTGCCACGAATTTACCAATAATTACTTGCCATGCAAGCATTTCTTAGTAAATTTGTTCCCCGAAAAATCAAATGTTTTCGATTTATAAAAGATTATGGCAAAAGAACTTAAAGAACTCACATCACGATCGGTTGATTATTCCCAATGGTATCAGGATCTGGTCATTAAAGCCGATTTGGCAGAAAATTCAGCCGTCAGAGGATGTATGGTCATCAAACCATATGGTTACGCTATTTGGGAAAGAATCCAACGTCAGTTGGATGATATGTTCAAAGAAACAGGTCATGTGAATGCCTATTTCCCGATATTTATTCCCAAATCATTTTTAAGCAAAGAAGCGGAACATGTAGAGGGTTTTGCCAAAGAATGTGCGGTGGTGACACATCACCGCTTGATGAATGACCCCAATGGTAAAGGCGTCGTCGTTGACCCTGATGCAAAATTGGATGAAGAGCTGATAGTAAGACCCACATCAGAAACCATTATTTGGAATACCTACAAAAATTGGATTCAATCATACCGTGATTTACCCATTTTGTGCAATCAATGGGCCAACGTGGTACGGTGGGAGATGAGAACCCGTTTGTTTCTGCGTACGGCTGAGTTTTTGTGGCAAGAAGGACATACTGCACACGCAACCAGAGAAGAAGCAGAAGAGGAAGCTGAAAAAATGCTCAATGTTTATGCCACTTTTGCTGAAGAATTTCTGGCATTGCCCGTTTTGAGAGGCGTAAAGACTGCCAGTGAACGTTTTGCAGGCGCTCTGGACACCTACTGTATTGAAGCGCTGATGCAGGACGGTAAGGCTTTACAGGCAGGAACTTCTCATTTTCTAGGTCAGAATTTTGCCAAAGCATTCGATGTGACTTTTGTTAGCAAAGAAAACAAACAAGAATACGTTTGGGCCACCTCATGGGGCGTTTCAACCCGACTCATCGGTGCGTTGATTATGGCGCATTCCGATGACAACGGATTGGTTTTACCCCCCAGTCTGGCACCCATTCAAGTCGTCATTGTTCCCATCTACAAAAATGATGAACAATTGAAACAAATCAGTGAAAAAGTGGCCCCTCTTTTGGCACAATTAAAATCAATGGGCATTCGTGTGAAATTTGATGACTCAGATACGAAGAAACCCGGATGGAAATTTTCCGAATACGAATTGAAAGGTGTTCCAATCCGATTGGCTTTTGGCGCCCGTGATTTGGAAAACAATACCGTTGAAATTGCAAGACGTGATACTTTGACCAAAGAAACGCGTTCGTTTAACGATATTGCCGCTTACATGAACCAACTCTTGAAAGAAATCCAAGAAACCATCTACAACAAAGCTTTTGATTTCAGAAGTGCAAGTACCAGAGAAGTGAATTCTTACGATGCGTTTAAAGTTGAAATTGAAAAAGGCGGATTTTTACTTTGTCATTGGGATGGAACTCCCGAAACGGAAGAAAAAATCAAGAATGAAACCAAAGCGACCATCCGCTGTATTCCTTTAGAAGGCGATTTGACACCCGGAAAATGTATGGTTACAGGTAATCCATCCAAACAACGCGTTGTGTTTGCAAGGGCGTATTAACCATTCGTTTAAATTGAAATAGAAGAAGGGAAAGTTACTTTTCCTTCTTTTTTTGTGTCCCGAACAGATCAAATATAGAGTTGAAATCCTGTTTGAAAAGAATACCAGCTCCCTGCGTATTCAAAGCCGATTTAAAATACCTGTTATCGTTGGCTCTGTTGAAGAACTTCCAACTCCACTTTTGAGACTTTTTAAATTTCAAACTCGCATCAAATTCTCCAATAAATTGGTTTCCTCCTCCGTTTTGAATCAGGTTTTCTCTGGAACCCACGTTGCTGTTCACCGTCAAGCGGTTATTAAAGAAATTTCCGCCCAGATTGACACCCCATTCACCTCCCCATTGCCCGGGAGTGGTACTTTCATATCCTGAATTCTTATAATTGAAGTTAAAATTCATGTTTGCCTGACCCAAAACGCCATTCATCACATTGTTCAACTGCGAGGAAAGGGTAGATATCCCCGTATTCAATACCGTTGACATCCCGCTATTGTTGGCAGTGCTTTGAGTTGAAGACAAGGAAGGGGTGCTGAACCGACCGAAAAGCATTAAGAATACCAGTTGTTGGTTCATGGCATCTTCCGTATTGATGACATCATTGATGCTCCTTACCAAATCATCATCGGCTGAAGGGTATTCCAAATCCAACTTAATGCCTGGCTTTTGAAGCTCGCCGTTGAGCTTTAGCAAACAATTCACAGGAATATTCGTCCTGTTCAGGTTTAATCCAGCCAAGACATCCGATGGCAACAAATCGGCCAATTGGGCATTGACCGTATAAGCAGCTGAAATGTCAACCTGAGCTGCAAACGGATCTCCCGAGAAAGTGATGCTTCCATCATCCTTAAGCGAGAAATCTCTTCTCAATATATCTTGATAGATGAACGTATACTTTCCTTTTTGAATGTTGTACCTTCCATATAAGGCAATATCTGCATCATCAGAAAACACACATCTCAAATTGCCTTCACCAGTTGCCACAATTTCATCGCCTGTTGACGGATCCGTAACCAGCGTCAGCAAACCTTCAGGCGTCGCTTCAATCTGCAAATTGACTGTCAGTTTTCCCTCACTGTCAATATCGGAATGATCTGTTTTTTCCACTTTTCCAAAATGGATGATTTCCGTTTGAACACGAACCGGTTGTTTTTTTTCAAACTGAATAAATCCGGCATCAAAAACTTCCTTATCATTTAAAAAAGAGATGGTTACGTTCGTGTTTCTTTCTGTTTTCAGGTTGACATCGATGGTGGTTTCATTTCGAATACCATTGATAGAAACAGTGCCCGAGCCATAGGCTTTTCCATAAAAATAGGCTTCGGGATTGGGTGGCAAATCCATACACAGAATTTTATTCCCGATGATTTCAATCGACGTTCTGGAATTTTTAAAATGGTTGTGTCGAATGGTGCCGTTCGCAATGGCAATGTTCCCTTCATTGTCCCTGACCTCTGTATTTTCAAACTTGATTAAAGTCGGTGATAATTCTAAAGAATCAGAAAAGTGATAGCGGGTATTTAACATGTCGATGCCGAAAGATCCATCTTCAATGTATGCCTTGGTGTATATTGCCAACCGCTTCATAGGGCCTTCAATTCGTACATTTCCGCTTGCTTTTCCCTGAATTTTTTTCAAAATATCACCCAAGTATGGCTCAAGGAAAGCCAATGGTAAATGATGGGCATCCAAAGAGAGAAACATGGAATCTTTAGAAGGATAAAAATATCCCTTACCCAAAGCCAGGAGCCTTGTGGAATCGTTTTCTATTTCATGTTTATAGACTTCCGCATCCAGAACAAGTGCTTTGATTTGGTTGTCCCATTTTGACGTCGCCTGCAGGTCACCAAGCACTTCCTTATTCAATGAAAATTGTTTGACCTGAATATCTGCATTCAGATTTGTTTGACCAAAGAATTTTGTAATATGGGCATCTCCGGTTGCAATGCCACCCAATTTCACATTGCTTTTTGGCAACAAATCAAAGATGTAATCCAAACTGAAATTATTCAAAGAAACCTGTATGGTGTCTGTTTCTTTATTTGAAGCAATCCCTTGGATTTTGATAAATTGGTCATCGTGAATGAATTGAAAATGCTCTATACCAAGTGCGTTGTTTTCCCAGATCAATTTTGATGGGGATATATTCCAGATGGTATCGTTTACGATCATGTTGGAAGCGTTTAAGGTTCCATCTATCCCAGTTTTTCCTGTCGAATTCTTATAAAAACGTAAATTTCCAAGAATATTTCCACTGAATGTATGAATGCCCTGATTCGATACATTGAGTTTAAAACTGGCAATATCGTCTTTTCCCCTGATATCCATATTCACTTTGATTGGATCTGCATTGCTTCCAACCTGAGCATAAGCAATTAGTTTTGCTTCATTTTGCGGATTTTCCAACAGAAATCCTGCATCCTGTATTTGTGTTTTTCCGTAAACTAAATTGGAGACATTGCCACGCAATCTGAATTTTCCAGTGGCATCATTGATGAACCCCTGAATGTCTATCTGATCATTTGATTCAAGGGGTATTTTTAACAGCTTAAAAATCGGATTGTTAGATGCAATTTGTGCTTGAATGGTACAATTTGTACTCAACGACGGTGTTAAATTCGGACTCAACAACGTTGGCATGAAATGATGTAAAACACCTTTGAAAGCTTTGACCAAATTTGACAAGGCAAAAGTTCCAACCATTTGACCCGTGATGAGGTTGGATTGAACTGATATGACATCGCCGACTCCGGATTGTTTGGACTGGATTTCAATTTTAGGTACAAAAAACCTGTCTGCTGTTTGTTTGATCAACAAACTATCGACCGTAATCAGACCTGTCATTTGGTCCATTTTTTTACCCTTCAGATCTGTTTTTAAGTGAAAACCTACGTTCTTGAAACGATCATCCCGTATCCAATCTGTAAAGTCAAATGCATGGGTGGTTAAATCAAATTCATAGACTGGTAATACGCCTCCCCAAACAAACAAGCCTTGAAAATTAATGCTGCCTGATCCTTTCTGGATAAAGGCGTTGCCCTCAAACTGATCTTGATTGAAATGGCCATCGATTTGAATTCCATCCACCTCATGTTTCATCCATTTGATGTTATTGGATTGTCCCTCAATGTATCCGGAAAAATGTTTAGAATCTGAGAAGAGCCCATTAATTTGAAGATTTAAGGCCGCTTCGCCACTAATTGTCTTATTGACAGACATCGACGTATAACTCAATTGAGGCGATTTAATGGCACCGTTAAAAGCCCAGGCTGTATCCTTTTTTTCAAAATTGAGATCGGTATTTATTGTGCCAAATGCGTTGCTGATCAATCCATTAACTTTTATTTTCCTGGGCTGAAGCAAGCATTTACCAGAATAATCCACAGTACCAATAGTCTCCAATATTTTTGTGCTGGGATTCCCTTTTTTAATATACGATTCTACTTTTGCAAACACCTTCGAAGGAATGTGTAAAGAGTCAACATCCAACAATGCATGGTAATTATTTTCAAAGATATTTGAACCCTTCAAGTGTGCAATGAGAAAAAGCCCATCCGCATTGATGATGCTGAATTTTTGAATGTTAAGTTGCTTAAGACTCCCGGACAAGTTGGCTTGAATGGTCAACGTACTGGTAATCGTAGAAAGTTTTTGATTGAATAATCCAATGGCATCTGGTGACAAAGTTGCCGTGAAATTAAAAGGTTGAAAATGCCACGAAGCAAGCGATTTTTCCATCGTTTTTTTCGAAGCTTCCATAGAAGCACATTTCAATATACTTTCATTCGCTTTCAAAGAAAAATCTCGGATAGAGAGGCGTTGATCAGATATAATGGCATCCATTCTCAATTGACTCAGATTTAGCCCGTTATTTTCGGTACAGTTGAATTTTTTCATCTGAACACGAAGCTGATTCCCGACTTGACTGGAGAGGCTGAACAAAGCGGATATTTTATTGAATTTTAAATGGTTTGCATCTAAACCGTTTGAATGAATTGGCGCATTCAAGACATCATACGTCAGGGAACATTCCCGAAAGCAAATCTGCTTCATTTGTATATCCCATTTTGCTTTGCTTTTTTTCAAGAGCTTATTCAAAATGGGGGTGATGTTTAAATCACCATCGGGGGATTGTTTGCTTAACCGGACATTTGCCCGAATGAGTCTCAAATAATCTACTTCCAGTTTTTGATTCAAAAGTTCAATCAGGTTGAATCCCATGTCAATTCTCTCAGCAAGAAGTATCGAATTCGACTGCGCATCCTTTAATTGAACCACGTGTAAAGAGAACCCTCTCAGAAGATTGAAATCGGATTTATCAATCGTCAATTCACCCCCGGTTTTATGATTGAAATTTTCCGTAAGTTGATACACCAATTTATTCTGAATGTAACTGGAATTCAGAAGAACGATGGTCGATGCCAGAAGCAAAAGACAAGCAATTGAAAGGGTAGCTACTGTTTTTTTCAAATTATTTTTTGGTACTTTTGCATCAGATTTCGTTCGAGATAAAGCGAATCTACTGCAAATTTACAAAAAACCCTAATTTTTTCCCCATAGTCATGCGACCAATCACAATTCTTGGCATAGAATCATCTTGTGACGACACCTCTGCGGCAGTACTTCAGGACGGTTATTTACTCTCAAACGTCGTTGCTGGTCAAAAAGTACATGAGTTATACGGAGGCGTTGTCCCTGAACTTGCATCCAGAGCGCACCAACAAAATATTGTTCCTGTTGTTGATCAGGCGTTGAAACAAGCCGGGATTGATCGTTCAGTTTTAAGCGCTGTTGCGTATACCCGCGGTCCGGGTTTGATGGGGTCTTTGTTGGTAGGCACTTCTTTCGCAAAAGGATTTTCCAGGGCGTTGAATATTCCAATGATTGAAGTCAATCACTTACAAGCGCACATTTTGGCACATTTCATTCAAGTGAAAGGTGAAGAACATTCGATTCCGGAAATGCCCTTTTTGTGTTTGTTGGTGAGTGGGGGAAATTCTCAAATTGTTTTGGTCAAATCTCTGACCGAAATGGAAATCGTAGGTCAAACGATTGACGATGCAGCAGGAGAAGCCTTCGACAAGTGCGCAAAAGTTATGGGGTTGCCATATCCAGGAGGTCCAATGATTGATAAATTAGCCAAATTGGGCAATCCCAAAGCCTTTCAATTCAGCAAACCACAGATAGCCGGACTGGATTACAGTTTCAGCGGTTTAAAAACATCTTTTCTCTATACTTTGAGAGATCAAATGGAAATAAACCCCCATTTCATCGAAGAAAATCAGGCGGATCTATGTGCATCTCTGCAGGAAACAGTCATTTCAATTTTAATGAATAAACTAAGATTGGCTGCCAAACAATATGGAATCAAGCACATTGCCCTGGCTGGTGGTGTTTCTGCCAATTCCGGACTTCGACAATCTTTTGTTGATCATGCCGAAAAATACAAATGGCACATTTATATTCCAAAATTTGCCTATACAACAGACAATGCAGCAATGATTGGAATCTCCGGTTATTTAAAGTATCAACAAGGTCAGTTTTCGGGAATGGACGCAGTGCCATATTCCCGGATAATTATGTAAGCTATGCGTGAATTGATTCTCATTTTTATTGGTGGCGGACTGGGCAGTGTTCTTAGAGCGTTGGTCGGTAGATGGACTTTACACGCTTCATTTCCCTTTGCAACCTTTTTTGTGAACATCGTTGGTTGTCTCATGATCGGATTTTTAATATCCATTGCGCACAGACACCTTTTAAACATTCAATTCAGATCCCTACTTGCTGTTGGTTTTTGTGGGGGATTTACAACTTTTTCAACCTTTTCCAATGAAAGTTTGCAGCTGCTAAAAAGTGGCCAATTGATTCATTTTGCCTTGTATGCAGGAGCAACCTTTGTCGGATGTCTTCTTGCTGTTTGGTTGGGCGATTTTTTGGGACAGAGAATTCCTTAACCAGGAGGCGTTAAAAAATAGCTTCTTTTTCTGCTTTCTTGAATAACATTCTTTTGTAAGCAGTCACAGACAGACCTGTTTTTTGATTTACAGCTCTTTTCAGGGAATCCACTGAACCAAAACCACAAGATTCGGCCAGATTTTGATTGGTCATATCCGGTCGGTTTTTCAACAATCGTTCCAATTCTTCCAGTCTGTGGTTGTTGACAAAGGTACAGAAATTCATTCCGTATCGGTTGTTTATAATCGTGGAAATGTACGTGCGGTTGGTCCCCACATGTTGCGCGACATCCTGAATGTTTAATTTGTTGTTCAAATACACTTTATCGCAGACAAATAGTTTGTTGATTTTCTCTGCTAAAAGCTGCTTACCTGCATCCAGCATCTCAACATCCATCGTTATCGATTCTGGATCAGCGTTTTCAGTCAATGTTGGATTGATGACCTTTTGTTGAATGCCTATCCATCCGATAATGAAAAGAGAAATGGAAAAGATTACAGAAGCTATGGTTAATCCCACCAACTCATTTGTAAAATATTTTCTGCCCAACACGCTTAAAACAATGGAAGAAACACTACAGATGACCATTAAGATATTGAGTATGACCACTCTGACCGACCTGATTTCCCAATAATCGGAATAAAATTGAATGGCTTTTAATCGGAAATTTCGAATCATGGATAAATTTCCAATGATTGAAAAGACCACCTGAAGCACAAATACAATGCAGTTGATCTTTCTTAAAACATTGAGAATCTGTATATTTTGATTTTCTGAAGGTACGCCTTTGTTATATATCCAATACAAAAAATCAGATTTGGGCAAGGAGTAAGCTGCTATGAAATATAAAACAAACAGAATAAAAGGCGTAATCAGAAAGTAAATATGTTTTTTCCACTCGAACTTAACCTCGAGCATCAATAACCTGAAATAGATATAAAACAGTGGGTAAACCAGCAATGAAAAAAACTGGTAAAAAGGTTCATACCATACAATGACGGAGTAAACATTATTGAAATATAAGAAATGCCCAATGTAGACAAATATACATGCCAACATGAATTTGCCCAAAAAACGTTTAGCATGGTTGGTATTTCTGGCTGCAACATGTAAAAGAATCGTCCAAAATAACGTTACATAAATTGGCGTGAGAAGCAAAATCGTTTTCAGCATAAAAGCAAAAGCAAAATTTCAGTCAAAAATAATGAATTGTTTGAATTTGGTTGCTGCTTTAAATTGTTTTATTGTTTTCTTTTTCCTTTTTTCCCTTTTGAAGCGTAAAACGTTTGATTTTCATGGTGGCAGTTTTTTCAAAAGGTTCATCTGTTAGTTTGATGTCAGAAATTTGAGCATGTTTTCCAACGGATTGATTCACTTTGTGTTTCAATTCTTTGATGTAGATCTCCATTCTTTTTTTAAGCTCATCGGTATGACTTTGTGCCGATTTGAGCAATTCCTGGTATTTTTTTGAGAATTCGTCCTTGTTCAGGTAAACCTGAGCGACTAGTTTACCTTTGTGCTGGTAAACGACAGATTCAACCACACCCTCAATTTCATTGATGATGGCTTCAATTTCTTCAGGATAAATATTCTCACCACTTGCTCCTAGGATCATATTTTTGCTTCTTCCTTTTAAGCTCAAATAGCCTTTTTTATCAATGATACCCAAGTCGCCCGTTTTAAACCAGCCGTGCGCATCCAGCACTTCAGCCGTTAGCGTGGGCTCTTTGTAATATCCCTGCATCACATTTTTTCCTCTAACCACAACTTCTCCTTCGCCAGTCGTTGGATTCACATTGATTAATCTGGCTTCAACACCATTCATAACTGGGCCAACAGACCGAAATTTGGTATGAAAAACCGGTGCGCCGAAAATCATGGGGGAGGTTTCAGTCAAACCATACCCGCAAGAATATGGAAATTTGGCATCACGTAAAAATTGTTCAACTTCAGGTGCGACAGCTGCTCCTCCAATGCCAAAGAATCTCAGTCTTCCACCAAATATTTGAATCATTTTTTTGCCGGCAATGCGATGAAAAACCTTTTGAATCGGTCGTATTTGGTACAACAATCGCAAAAAACGGTTTTTTGTAAATTTTGATTTGACGCCGACTTTGTACATTTTCTCAATGATCAAAGGAACAGTTAACATCATCGTGGGACGGACACTTTTAAGCAAAGGCATTAACACATTGGCAGTGGGTGCCTTATCAATATAGTGTGTCGTAGCTCCTTGCATAACTCCCAAAATTAAGCCAAGCGTACATTCGTAGGTGTGCGCCAGTGGAAGCACCGACAAATAAACATCAGAGTCATCGGCCGGATAAATGGTGGTGCATTGATAAGCATCCCAAACCAAATTTTCGTGCGACAACATGACACCTTTTGAACGTCCTGTCGTGCCGGATGTATAGATAATGGTTGCCAAATCATTTGGTTCAACCACCACCGTTTTATTCAATTCCCCATTCTTGGCAACAAATGAAGCTTGCATATCATCCGTTGAAACGCCGGTGCGCATGTCGGAAAAATCATTAATGCAAATGATTAAGCCATCGAAAATCAGATCGGTCTGGATGTTGTTATAGGCTTTTCTGCTGATAATAACTATTTTAGATTCGCTATGAGAAAGAATATTGTTGATTTCTTTGACGGAAAAATCGACCAAAATCGGGACACTAACAGCACCACTCTTCGCAATAGAAAAATAGGACAGACCCCAATTGGGCATGTTTTCAGAAATGAGCGCTATCTTTTCGCCTTGTTGAATGCCGTAACTAATAAACAGGTTTTGAAGTTTGTTTGAAAGCAGCTCAAAATCGCCGTAAGTAACGACGCAATCAGAACCCATTGTGGCAAAAATCTTATTTTTATAGTTCGCTACACTTACATTTAAAATGGCAGGCAATGTGTAGTTTGCAGGTTTAACCATATCGCTCAATTTTTTTTACAAATGTAAGCCGATTTAGCTTGATTTTTGTGAATTTTTAGTAGATTTGCAAAAAATAACGCAATGAAATCTGTAAAACGCCATTTCCACCATCATCCAATATCTAATCGATAACGGTTGGCCGGTGTGGTGTATCAAAATAATTGTAAAAGGCTTACCGTTGTCATGGTAAGCCTTTTTTTATTCACTAAACAAAATATTGAACAAGATGCTTAGAATTGCAGTACAATCCAAAGGACGTTTGAACGAGGATACCATGTCTTTGATTCAGGAAACCGGTATCAAATTGGAGTCGGGCAAAAGAACTTTGCTGGTTCCTGCAAAGAATTTTCCAATTGAAATCCTGTATCTTAGGGACGATGATATTCCACAGTCCGTTGCTTCAGGAATTGCCGATGTGGGAATCGTAGGAGAAAACGAATTTGAAGAAAAGAAAGAAAAGGCAGAAATCCTGAAAAGACTGGGATTCAGCAAATGCCGCTTGTCCATTGCAATTCCGAAGTCAGTTGACTACAAAGGTGTTGAATGGTTGGAAGGTAAAACCATCGCAACTTCATATCCTGTCATTTTACAAGAATTTTTGCAAAAGAACAAAATTAAATCAGAGATCCATGTCATTACAGGTTCTGTAGAAATTGCACCTGGTATTGGCTTGGCCGATTGCATTTTCGATATTGTCAGCTCGGGCAGCACATTGGTCAGCAACCAACTTAAAGAAGTTGAAGTGGTGATGCAGTCTGAAGCCTTGCTGATCGGAAACCCCCAAATGGGCGAAGAAAAAAGAATCATTCTGGAATCCTTGTTGTTCCGCATTCAATCCGTTCAAAATGCAGAAAATAAAAAATATGTCATGATGAATGTTCCCAATGACAACATACAGTCCATCGTGAATGAAATTCCCGGCATGCGCAGCCCGACAGTGATGCCGTTGGCCAAACCGGGATGGAGTTCCTTGCATACTGTTTTGGACGAAAAACGATTTTGGGAAATCATTGACAAGCTCAAAGCACTCGGTGCTGAAGGAATTTTAGAATTACCCATTGAAAAAATGATTCCCTAATCATGATACGAAGCAATAATCCGACCAAAGAAGCCCTGTCAGACCTACTGAAAAGGCCCGAATTTAAAACCGAGGATCTGAACAAGACCGTCAGCGAAGTTTTGAATTCGGTTCGTCAATCCGGGGATGAAGCGGTTCGTACATTCTCAGAGAAGTTTGATCGCATTCGCATTGCTGACTTTTTGGTTTCAGAAAAAGAAATGCTGGATGCTGAATCAAAAATTGACGATAAACTCAAGAATGCCATTGCTTTAGCAAGTAAAAACATTCACACCTTTCATTTGGCCCAGGACATTCCGACACCGGTCATTCAAACGATGCCTGGTGTCACTTGCTGGCAAAAAGCCTTGCCGATAGAAAAAGTAGGTCTGTATGTTCCCGGAGGAACGGCGCCTTTGTTTTCGACCGTATTGATGTTGGCCATTCCTGCTAAAATTGCCGGATGCAAAGAAATTGTATTGTGCACCCCTCCAAATGCAGAAGGAACCATTCATCCAACCATTTTGTATGCTGCAAAAGTTGCTGGTGTTGGAAAGGTTTTCAAGATTGGTGGCGTTCAGGCCATTGCTGCAATGGCTTATGGCACAGAATCAGTTCCTCAGGTACATAAAATATTTGGTCCTGGAAATCAGTATGTCACAGCCGCAAAACAGTTGGTCGGTATCAGGGATGTGGCCATCGATATGCCGGCAGGACCTTCTGAAGTGGCCGTTCTGGCTGACGACTCCGCCATTCCTGCCTTTGTCGCTTCTGATTTATTGTCACAGGCAGAGCATGGCAAAGACAGTCAATCTGTGTTGATTACCACCTCCATGCAACTGGCCGATGCCGTAGAAATAGAATTGCAAAAACAGCTGGAAGCCCTTTCTAGAAAAGATTTTGCCGCCTTATCGCTTGCAAACAGCAGGATTATTGTTTTGGACAGCATGGAAGCGGCAATTGAAGCCACCAACCTGTATGCACCTGAACACCTTATCATTTCCACGAAAAACTACCATCAGGTTGCTGAAAAAATTCAACATGCAGGTTCAGTCTTTTTGGGGAATTTTACTCCTGAGAGTGCAGGGGATTATGCCTCCGGTACCAATCATACGCTGCCCACCAATGGTTTCTCAAAAATGTACAGTGGGGTGCATTTGGATAGTTTCAGAAAAAAAACAACTTTTCAGGAAATTACCAACGATGGCCTTTCTGGTTTGGCTGAAACACTTGATACAATGGCAAAGGCAGAATTCTTAACCGCCCATGCCAATGCAGTCAATATTCGATTGAACAAGAATAAATCAAATTAAAATGAATTTAGAAAAGTTGATAAGACCTTCCATTCTTCGCTTAAAACCCTATTCATGCGCCAGAGATGAATATCAGGGTGAAGCATTGGCGTATTTGGATGCCAATGAAAATCCAATGAATGGCCCGTACAATCGTTATCCGGATCCGCTTCAAGTGGGGTTAAAGAAGCAAATCTCTGTCATAAAAAACGTATCAGAAGCCTCCATTTTCCTCGGAAACGGAAGTGATGAGCCCATCGATCTGATTGTCAGGATTTTTTGTGAACCAACCATCGATAATATTGTGGCCATTGATCCCACTTACGGGATGTACCAGGTGAGTGCCGATATCAATCACGTTGAATACAGGAAGGTATTGTTGAATTCAGACTTTTCATTGGATGCCAAACGTTTACTTGATGCAACAGATGACAATACCAAGGTCATCTTTTTGTGCTCACCAAACAATCCGACTGGCAATGATTTGGAAATCAAAGAGATGCTGAAAGTGTTGGATGCATTCAAGGGCATTGTTGTTGTGGATGAGGCTTACATCGACTTTTCTACCAGAAGCTCACTAACCAACCTTTTGGACAAATATTCGAATTTGATCGTTTTGCAGACTTTCTCAAAAGCCTGGGGAATGGCTGCTGTTCGATTGGGAATGGCATTTGCAGCTCCTGAAATCATCACCTATTTCAATAAAGTCAAGTATCCATACAACATCAACATTCTGACACAAAAGTTTGTTTCGGAAAGTCTGGAAAATCAAAACCGGAAAAACGAATGGGTGCAGGTTATTCTGAAAGAAAAAGCATTATTAATCAGTGAATTGCAAAAACTTCCATTGATTCAAGAAATTTACTCATCCGATGCGAATTTCGTTTTGGTCAAAGTCGAAGATGCCAATGCCGTGTATCGTTATTTGACCGAAAAAGGCATTATTGTACGAAACCGGAACAGTGTATCCATGTGTGTTGGTTGTTTGAGAATTACCGTTGGAATACCTGAAGAAAACAGATTGTTGATGGAAGCATTAAAGACTTATAAGGCATGATACAAAAAAAACGGATTTTATTTGTTGACAGAGACGGAACATTGGTGATTGAGCCACCTGTTGACTATCAATTGGATGCTTTTGAAAAGTTGGCGTTTTATCCCGGTGTCTTTAAGAATCTGTCATTCATTCGTGAGAAGTTGGATTTCGAATTGGTGATGGTCACCAATCAGGATGGCTTAGGTACCGCTTCCTTTCCTGAAAACACCTTTTGGCCTGTTCAGCATTTTATTTTGAAATCATTTGAAAATGAAGGCGTGCATTTCGATGCCATTCATATCGACAAATCCTTTCCGGAAGACCTGTCTCCGTCAAGAAAACCCAATACGGGCATGTTGCAGTCCTATTTTTCAGACACCTACGATTTGGCAAATTCATTTGTAATCGGAGACCGCTTAACCGATGTCCAGTTGGCTAATAACCTAGGAGCAAAGGCCATTTTGATGCAAGATTCGTCTGATGATCTTCTACAAGAGTTGGGGGAAAAGCAATTGGCAGGAGTCTGTGCGTTGATTACCACCAGCTGGGACGACATTGCAACTTTTCTTTTTGCAGGCGAACGCACTGCAACCATTGAAAGAAAAACCAAAGAAACCGACATTTCGGTTTCCGTCAATTTGGATGGGAGTGGAAAGACCGATATCTCGACTGGTTTGGGTTTCTTTGACCACATGTTGGAACAAATCGGAAAACATTCCGGCATTGATTTGCGTATTCAAACCAAAGGCGATTTACACGTAGATGAGCACCACACCATCGAAGACACGGCCATTGTATTGGGAGAAGCTCTGTCAAAAGCATTGGGCGATAAGCGTGGCTTAGAAAGGTATGGCTATTGCTTACCCATGGATGATTCCTTGTGTCTGGTTGCACTTGACTTTGGTGGAAGACCCTGGATAGAATGGGATTGTTCTTTTTCCAGAGAGCGCGTAGGGGATGTGCCAACAGAAATGTTTTTCCACTTTTTCAAATCACTAAGCGACTCAGCCAAAATGAACCTGAACGTTCAGGTGAACGGTTCAAACGATCATCACAAAGCTGAGGCACTCTTTAAATCCTTTGCAAGAGCCATTAAAATGGCCATAAAAAGGGATATCTTTAAATTCGAACTTCCTTCAACAAAGGGTATTTTATAATGTTTGAAACAGCTTGGGCTCTATGCGTGAACCCAAGCTGCAAATGCTTGCCCAAATTCAGTGAACAGTTTTTTAAGCTGTTCATCAATGAGTACGCCATTTTCATTAAAAGCCAAATGCGCACTTCCTACATAGACTTCAGGTTGCGGCATGGTTGGAATATTTAAGAATGCCAATACCTGTCGCAAATGGTGATTTGCTCCAAAACCGCCCAGATTTCCGGGTGAAGCACTGACTACAGCTCCTGGTTTTCCATTCCAAACGCTTTTTCCATAGGGACGTGAACCAATGTCCAGTGCATTTTTTAGTGCAGCAGGATAGGAGCGATTGTGTTCTGGTGTCACAAATAAAAATCCATCAAAGGATTGAATTTCATTTCTGAAATCCACCCACTCCCGGGGAGGATTGGCGTCCAGGTCCTGATTGTATAAGGGCAGATTTCCAATGTCCACAAAATCAAAAGAAAGGCTTTTCGGGGCTACCGAAACAATTGCTTTTGCTGTGTTTTTGTTGAAAGAATTCGCTTGAAGGCTTCCAACAATGATGGCTATCTTTTTCATAAATATTATTTATTAATGTGAAACAAATATACGAGTTAATCTATAATTGTTGTTTTGTATTTGCATCGAATATTCCAATGTGCTCATTGCTTTCATCAATGAGTTAAAATCCAAATATAGCTCAAACCCCATTAGATTCGCATTTGGATTCACCCCTGAATGGAAAATTTCACCCCTTATTTGCTTTATTCCTCCCTGTCCATGAAATCAAACACCAAAAGTTTGGATGGAATCTATCTTAGGCATTCTTTTGCGACAAAATAATTAATGACGACTTATGATTTATAGTGTTATTACAGGTACAGGATCTTGTATCCCCGATCACGTTCAAACCAATGATGCTTTTTTGAACCATGAATTTTTCGAAACCAATGGCCGAAAAATAGATAAATCAAATACAGAAATCATTGAAAAGTTTTGTGACATCACCACCATTCAAACCAGACGATACGCAGGAGAAGAAGTACATACTTCTGATTTAGCGACTGAAGCAGGAAAACAAGCCCTGAATGATTCTGGAATTGATCCTGAAACATTGGATTACATCATTGTTGCCCATAATTTTGGAGATGTACGCTCCAATAGTAGCAGAGCCGATACGGTACCTTCAATCGCTGCCAGAGTCAAACATAATTTGGGTATTAAAAACCCTGCTTCTGTAGCGTATGATATAATTTTTGGATGCCCGGGATGGATTCAAGCCATGATTCAGGCCAATTATTATATTCGTTCCGGCGATGCATCTCGTGTTTTGGTGATTGGTGCAGAAACCCTTTCAAAAATCAGCGATCCCCACGATAGGGACAGTATGATCTATGCAGATGGAGCAGGAGCTGCTGTTTTGGAAGCAAAAGAAAGTGACACCCCCATCGGAATTTTAGCTCACAGCATGAGATCAGATACATTTCTATATTCAAACATGTTGTATATGGGGCCATCCAACAATCCGGATTATCCCGATAAAGAAAAATTATTTATCAAAATGAATGGGAGAAGGCTGTATCAATATGCACTGGACACTGTTCCCAAAGCCATTCAACAATGTTTGGACAAAGCTTCTCTGACATTGTCCGATATAGACAAAGTCTTGATCCATCAGGCCAACGGAAAAATGGATGATGCCATTCTTGAAAGATTGTATTCTTTGTATGGACTCCACCCGGATTCAGAGAAAGTCATGCCTATGACCATTTCTGAATTGGGTAATTCTTCTGTGTCGACAGTCCCAACACTGTTGGATTTGATACGAAAAGGCAAAAAGAACGGACATTATATTCAATCGGATGATTTATTGGTGATGGCCTCTGTCGGTGCGGGAATGAGCATAAACGCAATTGTATACAAGGTCTATTAGCCGTTTTTTTTTGGATTTATTTTTTAAGTGCAAAACAATTGACAAAAATGTCTAAAAATGGTTTTGCATTTAAAAAATTAAATACCTTTGCCTTACTACGATGATACATTAGACCATGTTTAACAACAAAACGATTGTATATACTTCGGGAACATTTGATATGTTTCATGTGAATCACCTCCGAATGATTCAATATGCCCGTGGTTTGGCAGATTATTTAATTGTCGGTGTAAGTACGGATGAACTGGTCAAAACCTATAAATCTCCACCAGTTATTCCATACGAAGAAAGATATCAAATTGTAGATGCCCTGAAAGCAACAGATTTGGTCATTCCACAACACACCCTGGATCACACTGAGATCGTCAAGAAATTGCATATCGACGCCTTTGTCGTGGGTGATGACTGGTTTGGTAAGTATGATTATCTGGAAAAATTGGGTGTTCAGGTTTTTTATTTTCCCTACGGAAATGGTGTTTCTTCTTCCAATTTGAAAAAAACAATCTTTGAAAATTATCATCAACATTTAAACGCTGAACGGCAAACCAAGCCGGATACCATTCAACATAATGAAGAATAAAGTTGCTTTTGTTACCGGTGGTTCAAGGGGCATTGGTAAGAATCTTTGTCTTCGTTTGCTCAAAGAAGGGTGGAATGTGATATTTACTTATCTGTCGAATGAAACAGCGGCGGAACAAGCTTTGTCCGAATTTCAGCGTATCGAAGGCCGATGGGCTCTCCCCTTAAAAGTGGATATTTCCAGGGAGGACAGTCCCGAAATCATAGCTTCATTTATTGAAACAAACAATATCCATTTAGATGTTCTTGTTTTCAATGCCGGAGTCACAGACAGAACCGAGTTTGGCTCCATTCAAACGGAAGCATGGACACGCATTTTTTATGCCAATGTCCATTTTCCTGTTTTTTTACTTCAAAAGCTTGCCATGCGTCTGAATGTAGGATGCAGCATCTTATTCACCGGCTCTTTGATGGCCATTCATCCGCATTCAGTATCCCTGTCATACGGTGTAACAAAATCAACGGTTCATGCCTTGATCAAAAATCTTGTAAAGTTTTATGCCGACAAAAATATTCGCGTCAATGGTGTAGCTCCAGGGTTTATTGAAACAGATTGGCACGTTGGAAAAACGAAAGAAATAAGAAACAATATTGAATCAAAAATTGCATTAAAACGCTTTGGGGAGCCCGACGAGGTAACCGATGTCTTTATGATGCTTATTCAAAACACCTACATCAACGGAGAAATTGTTGTTTGTGACGGTGGATACTCCTACAAGTAAAGAGAAAGAAAGATGGAAAAAAAAATAACCCCCTCATTCAAAGAATCATTAAAATCCTGGGATACCGAGAATATTTTAGACAGATATTTTTACAGACCGCTTGGCTATAAAATTGCAGTACTATTAAATGGAACAGGTGTCACCCCGAATCTGGTTACCATTATTAGCATTTTTGTTGGCGTTTTTGGCTGTATCTTATTCTATCCAAATGATTTGTATTTAAATTTGTTGGGATTTCTGATTTTGGTTTTTGCCAATATTTTGGATTGCGTTGATGGGCAGCTGGCTCGAATTTCAGGGATTAAATCTGAAATTGGTCGGATATTAGATGGCTTTTGCGGAGATATCTGGTTTTTGACCTTTTATACAGTGATGGCCCTGCGTATGATGACTTACGACCATTGGGGGTTGTGGTCAATTGCCATTGTTGCCGTTTCCGCACTTTCACATCTATATCAGGCTGGTATGGTCGATTATTATAAAACCCTGCACCTGCATTTTATAAAAAAAGGTCAAAACAGTGAATTCGGTTTTTCTGATTCAATCAAAGAAAAGTTGAACCAATTGGAATGGAAAAAGAATCCGGATAAGAAATTCTTCCTCAAGCTTTATTATCTATATACCCTTCAGCAAGAACGCTCAACGCCCCAATTATCGGCTTATGTGAAGCATTTGAATGAGATTGAACCGAATGGTTATTCTGAGCAAACAGTTCTTCAATTTAGAAGTAAAAGTTTGAAAATGATGCCCTTACTCGATTCTATGACTTTCAATACAAGAAGTCTGGTGATGATTCTTTCTTTGGTTTTACAGTTGGAGTGGGTTTATTTTGTGTTTGAAATCATCTTACTCAATATATTGTTGTGGATTTCAGTCGGCAGACACGAGAAGATGTGTAAACTGTTGAACCATTAAAAGTTAAGAGATGAAGTTTGCAACGATAAATGGGCGAAATGCATTCTTTATAATAGGATTTCTTTTGTTGCTTGCTTTGGCATGGGCCATCGGTTTTGATGTCATTCTTGATAACATCCGTAAAACCGGTTGGTGGTTTGTGGCCATTATTGGTATGTGGCTCCCCATATATGCCATCAATACATGGTCTCTGAACTTAATTATCAGAGACAACAATCCCCAAAACAGGGCAGTCCCTTTTATGCAAATTTTAAAAGTGAATATCAGTGGATTTGCTTTAAAGGCTGCGACACCATTGGGATTCATTGGGGGTGATCCATACAAAATCATTGAGTTTAAACGCTTTTTCGGGGTAGAAAAAGCCACTTCATCGGTTGTTTTATACACCATGACACACATTTCTGCCCAATTCATATTCTGGGCGCTGTCCATCGTTGTGGCAGTATTGTTTGTGCCCAAAGCTGCTGCTTGGAATTTGACATTGCTGATTTCATTTATTTGCTTTATTTTGGTCTTGTATTTATTGTGGCGGGGATATAAACATGGAATGACAGTTGCATTTTTTGGTGTGATGTCAAAAATTCCATATATCAAACGAAAACTTTTGCCCTTTTGCCAATCACATAAAGATCGGTTTGTTCAAATTGACGAACAAATATCACACTTGTATCACCACAGAAGAAAAGTTTTCATTCAGAGCTTGTTGCTGGAATTTGTGGCCAGGGTACTTAATTGCATAGAAGTATATATTATATTACGTTCTGCACACATGGATATTACCCTGGTTCAATCCATTGTGGTATACTCTTTTATGAGTCTGTTTACAAACATTCTGTTTTTTTCACCCATGCAACTTGCCACACGGGAAGGGGGATTTGTTTTGGCCATCAGTGCTTTGGGATTGCCCGGAAGTATGGGAATCTACGTCAGTTTGGTTACCAGAGTCAGAGAATTGGTCTGGATTGGTACCGGTGTTCTACTCATGAAGGTACTTCCTTCGTATATGCCCAGAAAGTTGAAAGAATGTAGTTGCGATCCTTCAAATCAATCTGATCAATGAAGAAACACGTCGTCGAAAGTCGAAATTTGGAAGCTGTTTCTCCTATGTTTCGGGGTGAAAACAGGGAATGGATTCGGAAAATCGCCATGCGCCTTTTTGGCATTGATAAGGTGAATGATTTGTATGAACGGTCCTGCACATTGAAAGGAGCTGAATTTGCAGAAAGTATTCTGGATGATTTGGGTGTCAAATATATCGTAGGCAATCCTGAACGCTTGTCTGCATTGCCGGAGGGCGCATTTATTACCGTTTCCAATCATCCCTATGGTGGTTTGGATGGCATCATGTTGATTGATCTAATGGCACATTTGCGTCCGGATTACAAAGTCATGGTGAATCAGTTTTTGTCGTTGGTAGAAGCTATGAATGAAAATTTCATTTCCGTCATACCAAAAGTCGGGAAAAAAAGTCCCAACCCAACGGCAGTGCTGAACAGTATCAGAGAAACCTTGAATCGGTTGAAAGAAGGTCACCCCATAGGCTTTTTTCCTGCCGGTGCCGTTTCTATGTATTTTTTGTCAACACTGAGTATTCGTGACAGGCAATGGCAAGAAGGTGTTTTGAAAATCATTCAAAAATCGAATGTTCCTGTCGTTCCAATACGATTTTTTGATAGGAACTCCAGATTCTTTTATTTTTTGGGCGCCATCAATTGGCGTGTACGTCTTGTCCGGATGTCCCATGAATTGTTCAATAAACGTGGAAAACTACAAAGAATTGGCATTGGAAATCTGATAAAACCTGAACAAATTTCAGCCTGTAAAAACATCAAAGAATTGAACAAACTTTTGCGGAAGAGTGTTTATAAAATGCCGCTACCTGAAAATTGGAAAACCCAGGAAGATCACAAATCAAATTTTGAACAATCATTGATAGAAAAGATTGTTTGAATTTTTTCAAGCAAATTTTTCTTGCATACAATGTAAAAATGCTGCTCAACTTCCCATGTTCGAAGAATTTCATTGTTCCACTCTACCAAATCCAGATCAAGGTGAACAATTTTGTGATGGGTTTCAGATCGTATTCTTCCAAGCTTCGATTCTACAGACTTCAACAAAACAATCATTTCATCCAATGAACAATGGGTGAGGCCGAAGCCAACGACGTTGTCATAGGGGGGAATATCCGGACATTCATGCCCTTTTTTGTCGATGGCAGTACTACGAATAACGGATGAGGTGTAAAAAAAAGCGTTGAATTCTTTCTTCATCATTGTAATCGCTTTCGGAATGGTGGTTTCCGATTGAAAATTGGAACCAATCGAAATAAAAAAATGATTCATACATGCTTCTTTTGCGGTAAAAATAGTCATTGCTATTGAAATCAAAAAATGATTATCTTTATCAATTAAATTTTCTTGAAAATGAAAAAAAAGATGCGGTTTTTTTGTGCGCTTTTGGCTTGCTTCTCTGTGGCCCTTTCTATCAATGCAAAATCAAATGGCGATTCCTTGAAACATGTCTTGCAAATCAATTTGCGTAATGAAGTGAACAGCGTTACATGGATGGAAATCAAAAAAGGCCTGGAAAAAGCACATACAGCGCAGTATGATGCTGTCATCATCAATATGAATACCTATGGGGGTGAGGTGCTTTATGCCGATTCTATCAGAACTTCCATTTTAAATTCCAGCATCCCGGTTGCTGCTTACATCAACAACAATGCAGCATCAGCAGGCGCATTAATCGCCATTGCATGTGATCGTATTTTTATGAAACAATCTGCAACGATGGGTGCATCAACCGTTGTTGATCAGACAGGGGCCGCTGCTCCGGATAAATATCAATCTTATATGCGGGGTATTATTCGTGCGACAGCCGAATCTGCAGGAAAAGATACGCTTGTTCAGGGAACGGATACCGTGTACAAATGGAAAAGAGATCCAAAAATTGCAGAAGCCATGGTCGATCCTGACATTTTCATTGCCGAATTGATAGACACAGGAAAGGTCTTAACATTAACGGCCTCTGAAGCCCTTCAGGTTGGATACTGTGATTCCATTGTAAATTCAACGGATGATATTGTTGCTTCATTTTCAGGGTTTTCCAATTATAAGCTCGATGTATATAAGCTGAATAGTTGGGATAAGATTAAGGGCCAATTGATGGGTACAGCACTCAGAGCCATTCTCATCATGCTCATTATTGGTGGCATCTGGTTTGAATTGCAAGCACCAGGAATTGGCATGCCAACACTGGTGTCAGTTGTTTCGGCCATATTTTATTTTGCACCCTTGTATATGGATGGTTTGGCTCAAAACTGGGAAATTATTGTTTTTGTGATCGGGTTTATACTCTTGTTTTTAGAAGTTATGGTTTTCCCGGGATTTGGAGTCGCCGGAGT
The DNA here is from genome assembly GCA_964472175.1 of uncultured Bacteroidales bacterium. GTDB lineage: Bacteria > Bacteroidota > Bacteroidia > Bacteroidales > UBA1402 > UBA8389. Next base: position 93,628 of record CAYYJF010000002.1, read on the forward strand.
CTCCGGCATATTGTGCATGATTACAGGTTTAACCGCTGCTTTGGTCGATAATGACTTGTTTGAATTTAGTTTTTCACACATGGAAGTGTTGGTTGTTCCTTTGGCAACAGTTTCTCTGAGTATCTTTTCTGCTGTTTTTTTAAGCATCTGGTTGTCTAAAAAAATTGGGAATAAAGGTTCTTTTTTGGAGTTTGCAGCTTTAAACACCACACAGAGTACAGGTAATGGCTACCTGGGAGTTCCCGTAGAATTCGCTGAATTGGTCGGTGCCACAGGAATTGCAGATACAATACTCAGGCCATCCGGAAAGGTTCGTATTCAAGAAAAACTGTTTGATGCCAAATGTACCTACGGCTTTATAGACAAAGGTGCACAAATTATGGTCGTTGGTTTTGAATCTGGTCAATTGTATGTGGAACCCGTTTCCCAAACGACTGTTTAACTGCTGCAATCTCCTGAATGATGGATTTGGCATTTCTAATGCCGATGTATTTTGCAAAAGGAGTCAATAATTCCAGTTTAATCGGCGTTGACTTTTGGTCAAGATGCCCAATATAGGCTTCTTGTGAAGAACATGCCTTCAAATTGAATGCAGGAGCCAGTCTCCATCCCGATGTTTGATCAAACGTAAAACAAATTCGTTTTGCATTGAAGCATCCATTGTGAAAGCAGGTTATGAATGCCATCCTTTTAAACATTTCAACCATGTCCTTGTGTGGCATTTTCAGGATTCTCATTCTTCTGAAAACCCCATCCCAGTGCAGGCCATCTTCTTGCATCCAGTTGCAGTAAGAAATGGTAATGATGTTTGTATTGTGTTGAATATCAAATCGTTTTATAAGAATGTGATTTAAGTGGTTGTTCTTAATTTTGCGATAAGGGGTGCATGAGATACCACATAATTGAGCAGCCATAAACAATTCATATTCCAAATCAAGCAATTCTGAGCCATGAGCAGTTAGTCCACTCCATTTAATCAACCATTTAGAAAAAGATTCGTTGCCAAGACCTTGACCTGTTAGAACTTCGCCGGTAAAGGCATTGATGTCAACAAGTGATTTTGGGGATTTTCCCCGGGTAAACAAACTACTTCTGAGTAGATGCCTCATATCCTGAACCAATACTGGCGTATGGTTGGGTTGCTCCAATTGCTTGAGCCATTTGACCATTTTGTCGAGATCAATGGATTCCTGATTTTGTAATTCGGGCAATCCAAAAGGGGAGAATTCCAAGCCTCCCATGCCGCAATTTCCTGTTAAAGAAAGCCATGCAATAGGTGAGCGCCTGATGATTTGTGGCGAATTCTGCTTTAAAAACTCAGAAAGCAGCCGCTCCGGAAATGCGCCGGGAACGTAATCCATTAAAAAAGGAGGCAATGTTTTTTCAACCTGAAAATACGAACAACGATGTCCGTTTTCCGGCAGAAAGGCCTCAGTCAACTCCGGATATGCGTTTTTGAATGCGGGCAACCATTCAAATCGCCCTTGATTGTTTTGATGGTCAACATCAATGATGGCAGCTGGTTGTTTCAAACAACTTACGTGAATGACATCCTTCATTTTGTCGACAATCTAACTCTTTTTTTTGTATGGCTTAACTGATTTAAAACCGGGCTTTCTTCAAAGCCAGGAATCATTCTTTTTAAATCGTCCAATACATCCAAACCCCTTAAAATCGCAACAAAGCTGAATAGGTGGACGGATTTTCCATTTTCTAAATCCTTGACCGTGTTTCGGTTTAGGCCACATTG
>CAYYJF010000003.1:0-3056 GCA_964472175.1 uncultured Bacteroidales bacterium
AAACACACAATTATGGCATGGTTTTTTGAAAGATCGGAAGAGATTGACCCACAACAGCTCAAAGAGCTGGTAATACTCAGTGCAAAGTCCTGTTTGGAACGCATCCACCCAAACCCGAAAAAAGTTTTGTTGCTTCCACCAGACATTACGCGGGCACATTCTGGAGCGGGTACGATCACAAACATACTCTATCACTTTTTTGCGCCAATGGCCGATGTCTATGTCATTCCAACGCTGGGACAACATCTTCCGCATACTCCTGAACAAAACAAGTGGATGTTTGGCGATATTCCTGAAGAAAAAATATTGAAACATGACTGGATCAAAGATGGAAAACGTCTGGGTGTGATTCCAGCCGATTATGTTGAGAAAATTACCGGAGGAAAAGCCAATTGGGAAATTCCGGTCAACATCAACCGACTTGTGATGGAAGAAAAGTGGGACATCATCATCAATGTCGGACATGTGGTTCCTCACGAGGTCTTGGGCTTTGCCAACCACAATAAAAATTATTTCATTGGCTTGGCGGGAAAAGAGATGATTTGTGCATCCCACATGGCTGCTGCTTGTTATGGCATTGAAAACAATCTGGGGAATCTGGTGACTCCGCTCAGACATTGCTTCAACAAAGCTGAATCGGAGTTTCTGGGCGATCTTCCCGATGTGTATATCCAGGTTGTGATGAAATACAATGCTCAGGGAAAACTTGTTCATAGCGGCTTTTATTGTGGCGATGATGTGGATACTTATCTGCTGGCCGCCGAGCAGTCTAAAGCTGAAAATATCACCATCGTACCACCGCTAAAAAAAGTCGTGGCCGTGATGCAGGGGGATGAATTTTTCAGCACATGGGTGGCCAACAAAGCCATTTATCGCACCAGAAAGGCCATGGATGACGGGGGAGAGCTGCTCATTATTGCGCCGGGCTTGAAACGTTTTGGCGAACAAGACGAAGTGGATCAGATCATACGCAAATTTGGTTACTCCGGGACACCTGCCGTGATGAAAGCATGGAAAGAAAACGATGTCCTTCAGGATTTGACGCATGCCACCGCACACTTGATTCATGGTTCGTCCGAAGGCCGTTTCAATATTACCTACGCTCCCGGACACCTCACAAAAGAAGAGATTGAAGGCGTCAACTTTGGTTATATGGATTACAACGAGGCCATCAAACGCTACAACCCGGAAAAAATGAAAGATGGGTTTAACACGATGCCCGATGGCGAAGAAGTGTATTTCATCAGTACGCCCTCGGCAGGACTGTGGACAACAAAAGACAAACTGAATGGATGAGATTTTTGCAGATGGCTTATCTGCTGAAACCAAGAGAAAATACATCGAATTGATCCACCACATCGACAGTTTGGGCAGCGTAGCTGTTGCTCTTTCCGGAGGTGTCGACAGTTCATTACTGGCAAAAATATGCCATGATAGACTTGGTAATCAAGCCATTGCAGCAACAATCGTTTCACCTATGCTGGCAAAAAGGGAGCTTGAGGATGCCTGCAAAGTAGCCACTTTGGTTGGCATCCATCATTTATTAATTCATGAAAAGGACATTGATCCCGAAGTCGGCAAGAATCCGGTAAACCGCTGCTATTTCTGCAAAAAGATTGAATTTGGACAGATTATTGACGAGGCCCAAAAGTTCAATATTGCCTATGTGCTGGATGGCTCAAATGTGGACGACATAAGTGATTACCGTCCTGGTTCACAAGCAGTAAAAGAGCTGAAGGTTCAGAGTCCTTTACAAAAAGCCGGCTTCACAAAACAAGAAATCCGGGAACTGTCGCGTATACTTGGCTTGCCCACCAGTGACAAACCGGCGTATGCCTGCCTGGCTTCACGCATTCCTTATGCTGAGGAGATTACCATTGAAAAATTGAGTCGGATCGACAAGGCTGAAGCCTATCTGCAATCGCTTGGTTTAGATGGTTTACGGGTGAGAAGCCATGAAAACATTGCCCGAATTGAAGTTAGGCCTGAGCAACGACATCATTTCTTTGATACCGGAATGATGGATGCCGTCTCCAAACAATTAAAATCGTATGGTTTTGTGTTTGTATGCCTGGAACTCGAAGGGTATTCGATGGGTAACTTAAACAAAGAAATTTCAATCAATGGACAATAATACAAAAGGATACGAGGATCTTGGTTTTGCCAAAATTGACACCTGGCGGGAGGAGCGCACCGGTCAGCCTGAAGTGATTTTTTGTGAAGGGAAATCGACGGACCAGGTTTTGGCAATTATGCGTAAAATGATGGAACTGGGAAAAAACGTTTTGGGAACAAGGGTTTCGCCTGAAATGGCCGAAATGCTGCGTCAACACTTTCCGGAAATCATCTATAACCCGACTGGCCAAACCATTCGGGTCATGCAGCACGAACCCGTTCTTACCAGCACCAGCATTGCCATTGTTTCGGCCGGGACATCCGATTTACCTGTAGTAGAAGAAGCCTACGAAACAGCTTTGTTTCTAGGAAACCGTGTTGAAAAGATTGCCGATGTGGGTATTGCGGGTATCCACCGTTTGTTTGACAACATGGATCAGATCAGGCAAGCTCGGGTTATTGTGGTGGTGGCTGGCATGGAAGGGGCGCTGGCCAGCGTTATTTCCGGTTTGACCGACAAGCCTGTCATTGCCGTTCCCACCAGCATTGGATATGGTGCCAACCTCAAAGGCATCACCACACTGCTTTCTATGCTGAGCAGTTGCACCACCCTGAGTGTGGTCAACATCGACAACGGATTTGGTGCTGCCAGCCAGGCCAGCCGAATCAATCACTTGTAATTCTTGTACAAAAAAAACCCTGCAAAACATTGATTTTGTAGGGTTTTTTTGATGTCACCTTTTGGCTTCATCGTTCAGCGGAGAGAAAGGGATTCGAACCCCTGGTACCTTGCAGTACAACGGTTTTCAAGACCGCCGCAATCGACCACTCTGCCATCTCTCCAAAGAAAAGGGCATGCTGCATTGAACATGCCCTGTCTAATATCATTTACTCAGCTGCAGGAGTTTCTGCTTCTGCTGCGGGTGCAGCTTCTTCAGCGG
>CAYYJF010000003.1:3156-10648 GCA_964472175.1 uncultured Bacteroidales bacterium
GCGGGTGCAGCTTCTTCAGCGGCAGGTGCGGCTTCTTCAGCTACTGCCTGAGCTTCTTCAGCACGTGCAGCAGCCAATTTTTCAGCTACTTGTGCGGCTTTGGCTTTGTTTGCTTCGATTTCAGCTTCCATACGCTTTTTGGCGTCAGCAGCAGCAGCATCTTTCAAAGATACTTTGGTTGCGCTGATGGAGTTTTGTTTGGCTTCTTTCCAAGCAGTAAATTTTGTTTCAGCTTGTGCTTCATCAAAAGCACCTTTTTTTACGCCTTCCAACAGGTGTTTTTTCATCAATACGCCTTCGCTTGAAAGAACTGTACGAGCTGTATCGGTGGGTTGAGCACCGACCTGTAACCAATACAAGGCACGTTCGAAATTCAAATCTATCGTAGCAGGATTGGTGTTCGGATTATACGAACCTAATCGCTCAATAAATTTGCCATCTCGTGGCGCCCTGCTGTCTGCGACTACAACTTGGTAAAATGCATACCCTTTGCGGCCGAATCTTTGCAATCTGATTTTAGTTGCCATTACTTTGAATTGAATGTGTTTGTACTTGCATTAAGCGGGCACAAAGGTAATAAGATTTTTTATATCTAAAAAGGCTTCTGATGATTTTTCACTGTGCATAGGTAAAAATCCATGCACTGGAATACTCAGGATAGGAATTGGTGTATTGACGTAAAAATCGGTCGGCTTCGACTTTGTTCTTAAAATTGCCGGTGCCGATTCTAAACCAGCCTTCGGATTCGATAATTTCAGCATCTTTGAGCGCGGGCTCACTGTTGTGCAACACAAGCCAGGTTTCGGCCGATGCACGACTGGAAAAAGTCCCTACCACCAATTTGTACACAAATTCACTTTCCACTTTGGATTGCTTCCTGCCTTTATACGTGAGTGTTTCTTGCAACACGCTTAGAAGGGTTGTTTCCGGACGTTCCTGATAAACTCTGCCGGTATGTTTTGAATGAAGAATGGCTTCCGCTGCATTTTCAATCACAGATCCGATGGTTTCATTGGTGGCTTCAACAGTAAGATCTTCATTGATCGAATCGGCAAAATTGATAAACTTCACTTGTTGCTGCTGTCCCGTTGTATTTCCCAAATAATGGTGCATCATCAGGTTGGCTTCCTGCTGGTTGCCTACTGTTCCGATGGGCTTGGTAATCAACAGAACGAGGAGAAAAACAGCAACACCCATCAGGAATTTCACAGAAACGCTCGCCTGACGGCGTTTGTGTTCAGGAATGTATCCCTGTGCTCTGAGCGCCTGAACCAGAAGTATCGCATTATCGAGCTCTACCTGACGTTCAGCCTGTTCTTCGGCTTCTTGGGTATGATGACGACTTTCTTTTAATTGAGCATCACGTATGGTCTGGCTGCTTGATGGCCTGAATGCCTGTTGAAGTTTTTGGACTTCTGTCTGTTTTTGATCGGTTGACTGCGCCCCTTCTTGTTTCAGTCTGGAGAATCCAAATGGAGCCAATCCATAAGATTCCGGCAAAAAGTGATTTCTAAAATCTGGTCTAAAAACCAGTTGTTCGTCGGTTTTGGTCATGGTACCAATTCGACCGATGCGAACATATTTGCCTTCGTTCAACTTTGTCACAATTTCCTGAACGGAAATTTGTATTTGTTGAACGGCTTCTTCGAAGGAGAGTCCAAATATTTCCTGATAAGATTGTGCCAGCAGGCCGTCGTTGAACTTCAACCTTGGATTGAAGCAAATTTCTTTGGTTGCCGGATAAATGATTCCGGTAACCTCGTCAATCCTAGATCTGACCTCATTCTGGACAAAACCACCAAGCCCGGGCACAACGACACAGTCATGCTCGGGTAGTAGGTTTTCTATATGTCTGACTAAAACATCCATCAATGGTTATTGCATTGCGATAACTGATTCCAAATTTTTGTCAATTTCTTCTTGATTTAATTCAAAATTGGTCAGATCATTGGCCAAATAACTGTCGTAAGCAGTCATATCGATCAATCCATGACCAGACAAATTAAACAGAATTGTTTTGGATTTGCCTTCTTTTTTGCATTCAAGCGCTTCGTTAATGGTTGCTGCAATGGCATGCGCGGATTCGGGTGCCGGAATGATGCCTTCGGCTCTGGCAAATATCATGGCTGCTTCAAAACTATCCAATTGCTTGATGTCAACGGCTTCCATCATTTTATCTTCTAAAAGCTGGCTGACAATGGTTCCGGCTCCGTGGTAGCGTAAACCACCGGCATGAATGTGTGCTGGTGCAAAATTATGACCCAGGGTGTACATTTTCAAAAGCGGTGTGTATCCGGCTTCATCACCAAAATCGTACAGCATTCTGCCTCTTGTCAATTTGGGACAGGATGCAGGTTCTGCTGCAATAAATCTGGTTTTAAACCCTTTGGTGAGGTTGTCTTGCATAAAGGGGAAGGAGATGCCGCTGAAATTGGATCCGCCGCCGAAACAACCGATCACAATATCGGGATACGCTCCGGCCATTTCCATTTGCTTTTTGGCTTCCTGGCCGATAATGGTTTGGTGCAAAGACACATGATTCAACACACTACCAAGCGCATACCTGCAATTGGGTGTGGTGGTGGCCAATTCGATGGCTTCTGAAATTGCTGTACCAAGACTTCCCTGATAATTGGGGTGTTTGGTAATGATGTCTTTTCCGGCACGTGTGGACATGGAGGGTGAAGCAATGACGGTCGCACCATAGCTTTGCATGATGGAGCGTCTGTACGGTTTCTGTTCGTAGCTGATTTTCACCATATATACGGCCAAATCCAAACCAAAAAATTGACAAGCATAGGACAAAGCAGCACCCCATTGACCGGCACCGGTTTCGGTGGTCAAATTGGTGATTCCCTGTTTTTTATTGTAATAGGCTTGTGCAATGGCTGAATTCAGTTTATGTGAACCAACGGGGCTTACACTTTCATTTTTGAAGTAAATATGCGCCGGTGTATCCAATGCTTTTTCCAAACCATAAGCCCTGACCAGAGGGGTTGGTCTGTAATTCATATAAACGTCCCTTACTTCTTCCGGGATATCAATGTATCGATCGGTCATGTTCAACTCTTGTTTACAGAGTTCTTCTCCAAAAATCGGGGAGAGGTCCTGAACAGTTAAAGGTTGACGCGTACCCGGATGCAAAGGCAGTGCGGGTTTGTTTTTCATGTCAGCGCAAATATTGTACCATTGAGTAGGTAGATCTGCTTCGCCGAGAAGGAATTTCTTTGTATTCATAGAAAAAAGGAATTTCATTTACCTATGTCTGCAAAGAAAAGGAGAAAAATTGAATTATTTGGCAATTTCAACGTTGTTTTTGTTGATTTCCTGCAAATGATGTTAAACCAGATTTTAAAAAGTCAATATAGGCCTGTACATCTTCGTTGTAGGCATAACTTGGGCCCAACAACTGACCCTGAGGAGTAAGCATCACATAAAAGGGTTGCGCATTGGCACCAAACTTGGTTCTTTGCAACAAACTCCAACGATCACCAACGGTTCGGATGGTTGTCTTTCTGTTGTTTTCTGTCACGGTATAGGCGCTGTCCAGGGGCGTTTTATCATCCACCATCAAGGTGATCAAGACATAATCATTTTCAAGGATTTGCTTCACATCGGGATCCTGCCAAACTGAATTTTCCATTTTTCTGCAATTCACACAACCAAAGCCGGAAAAATCAAGCAATACGGGCTTTTGAGCGGTCGCTGCATATTTCATACCCAATTCATAGTCGGTAAATTGTGCATGAACCTGCTGCTGATATAAGGTGGCTTGTTTGGCCGTTGCCGGAGGAGCGAATGCACTGATCGATTTCAAAGGAGCGCCCCACAATCCGGGTAGCATCCATGCCGAAAACGCCAGGGAAACCAAACCCAGAGCCACGCGGACATAAGCTTTTTTACCGGCTTTGAACAACAACCATACACCCATGATCGTGAATATCAGAATCCATAGGACCAGAAATACTGGCCTTGGAAGAATGCCCCAACCATATGCCAAATCGGCCACAGACAAGAATTTCAGTGCAAAGGCCAATTCGAGGAATCCCAGAACCACTTTGACCGTTTTCAACCATCCCCCAGATTTGGGCAAACGTTGTAAAACATTCGGAAACATAGCGAAAAAGGCGAATGGGATGGCCAAAGCCAGGGCGAAGCCAAACATGCCGATGGCTGGCCCAACGACAGAGCCATTGGTGGCGGCTTCAACCAACAAAGTTCCTATAATGGGTCCTGTACAGGAAAAGGACACAAGCACCAAAGTGAATGCCATAAAAAAGATGCTGAGTATGCCTGTGGTTTTATCGGCTTGCTGGTCGATTTTATTGGTCCAGGATGCAGGCAAGACCATTTCGAAGGCACCAAAAAAAGAAATGGCAAAAAAGACCAACAGGGCAAAAAACAGCAAATTAAAAAAGGCATTGGTCGATAAACTATTCAAAGCACTGGCACCGAACAACATTGTGATGCCAATGCCCAGGGCCAGGTAAATCACAACAATGGATAAACCATACAAAACGGATTCCTGAATCGCCTTTTTTTTGTTGCTGTTTCTTTTCAAAAAGAAACTCACAGTCATGGGAATAATGGGCCACACGCAAGGGGTGAGCAATGCCAAAAGTCCGCCGATAAAGCCGGATATAAGCAAGATCCACCAGGATTGGTGGTGCGGTGAGGTTTTAAATGCGTTTAATTCTTGAACAACAGGAGTCCAAAGTGGATTTTCCATGTGGTTTTCCTGTGGCATCACGTCGCTATGATCGACAGCAACAACACGCTGACTATCTGCCTCTTTTACATCACCGCCTGATGTAATGGTTGAAGCATTTTTTTGAGGTGCTGTGGGTTCTTCCTTCGTTTTGGATATATGGGTCTGATCATAGGCAAAGTCGATGGTTGTGGGGGCTAGACAACTTTCATCGTTGCATCCCATAAACCGAATAGCGCCTTTGAGCGCAAACTTCTCAGGATCGGTCACTGTCAATTTCTGTACAAAAGTGACCTGATCTGTATACCAACTCAGCATCAAATCAAAAATGGCATCTTTCTTGGTGATCGGTTTTTTATTTGCCACGACTGAACCCAAAAAGCTGAGACCATTGGCGGTTTCAAACTTGATGGAAGTAGGGACGGGGCCTCCTGCAGGAAGATTCATATCGTACAAATGCCAGCCTTGGTCTATCGTGGCTTGAAATGTCAACGCATACTCGTCTGATGCAACCTGCTTTAAATCAACTTTCCAGCGAATCGGTTCTAAAATTTGAGCAGATGCCGAAAATAGGGTTACAAATAAAAGCAACGAGGTGAGGATGGCACGCATATTGATTGTTTTAATTTGAAAATATTTCCAGTAGCAAATATATTCTTCTTTTTTTAAAACCACAATATAATGGGTGCTTTTTTAATGTTTTTTTAGCTTTAATATTGCTCGGAATCGCTGGGAAAAGATTTGGATTTTACATCCGAAATGTAGTGTCCCACTGATTGGATGATGGTTTCCTGCAAATTGGCGTATCTCCTGAGAAAACGAGGAGAAAATGCTTGTGTGATGCCCAACATATCGTGCATGACCAGCACCTGACCATCAACGCCATTTCCTGCACCTATTCCGATGACAGGGATGCTGAGTTCTGAAGCCAATTTAGCGCCAACATGTGCGGGAATTTTTTCCAGGACAATGCCAAAACAGCCGGCTTCTTGCAACAACTTGGCATCTTCAAACAATTTATTGGCTTCGTCTTCATCCTGGGCACGAACGGTGTAGGTCCCATATTTATTGATGGATTGGGGCATCAAGCCCAAATGTCCCATGACTGGAAGGCCTGCATCGATGATTTTTTTGATGTCTTCAATGATTTCTTTGCCACCTTCAATTTTCAGGGCATCGGCTCCGGTTTCTTTCATGATGCGTATGGCAGCCTTGAGCGATTCCTGGGGATTTCCCGAACAGGTACCGAAAGGCATATCGATGACAACCAAAGCGCGTGAAACAGCCTTCACAACGGACAATCCGTGATAAATCATCTGATCGAGCGTGATGGGGAGGGTGGTGATATTTCCGGCCATCACATTGGAGGCAGAATCTCCAACCAGAATGATGTCCATGCCAGACTGATCAATCAATTTGGCCATGGAGTAATCGTATGCTGTTAACATGGCAATTTTTTCACCACGTTGTTTCATTTCAAACAATCTATGCGTTGTTACCTTGCGGTTGTCTTCTTGATGTATGGACATGATTTTGATTTTTATCCCCACAAAGGTAGGGGATTTTAAAAAAAAATCGGTCGTTTTTTTTATTTTTGCAAAGTATGGAAAGAAAAACACGCTTCAGCTGGATATTCTATATCCTTTTAATCGCCCTATTCTGCGGAGGTGTATGGTTTTTATTTTCCAATGGCGAGCGGTTGAATCCAAATGTCCTTGCCTCATCTCATTCCAAAAGCGTTGATTCCTGGGACAATTTTCTGGAAATTACCACAGAAAATTTGGCTGAACCTGCTGCCATGTTGTTGTTGCAACTTTTGGCCATCCTATTGGTTGCCAGAATTTTTGGTTGGTTTTTCGGAAAAATAGGCCAACCAACAGTCATTGGGGAAATCATTGCCGGAATCATGCTGGGTCCTTCTATTTTGGGCAAATTTGCGCCTGAATTATTTTCAACCATATTCAATCCGAAATCTTTGGGTAACTTAAACATTTTGAGCCAATTGGGATTGGTCTTGTTTATGTTTACCATTGGCATGGATTTGAACCTCAAAAAATTTAAAGAAAAATTTTCTGAAACTTGGATTATCAGTCATGCCAGCATTCTGATTCCGTTTTTTGGCGGCATGGTATTGGCTTATTTTTTGTACGATGAATTTGTCCACGGCAGTACTTCTTTTTCAAATTTCGCCCTGTTTATGGGCATTTCCATGAGCATCACCGCTTTCCCGGTTTTGGCAAGAATCATACAGGAGCGGGGGCAGACCAGAACCCATCTGGGTACCATGTCTCTGGGAAGTGCGGCCATTGGTGATGTTACCGCCTGGTGTTTGCTGGCAACCATCATTGCCGTGACCAAAACAGGGAGTTTGGCCGGCTCGGTCTATACGCTGGCTTTTTCTGTTTTGTATGTTGTTTTCATGCTCAGGGTTGTGAAACCATTTTTGCATCGTATCGGGCAAATCCACGGAAGTGCAGAAGTCCTGAATAAGAGTATTGTCGCTTTTTTTCTGTTGGTTTTGGTGATGTCCTCTTTATTGACGCAAATCATTGGTATTCATGCACTTTTTGGGGCTTTTCTGGCCGGTGTCATCATGCCCCCCATGCAGGGTTTCAGGAAATTAATGATTGAAAAGATTGAAGATGTTTCCGTTACATTGCTGCTCCCATTGTTCTTCGTTTTCACCGGATTAAGAACGGAAATTGGCCTGTTAAATACGGCACACTTGTGGTTCACCTGCGGATTGATTTGTTTGGTTGCCATCCTTGGAAAATTTGGCGGAAC
>CAYYJF010000003.1:10748-17843 GCA_964472175.1 uncultured Bacteroidales bacterium
AATCCGGAAAATGGAAAAAATTTACTCAATGTTGCCAAATCCGTTTTGGATGGATCGAAAAACAGTCTGGCTGTTACGGTCATGCATTTAACGGTTGGAACGGACCTTCATCCTGTACACGGTGAAATGTATTCTGAAGAAAGTTTTAAGGGTGTACGTCAGGAAGCCGGAAAGTTGAATATTCCGATTGAAACCAGATACAAAGTAACCGACAACATCAGTCATGAAATTGTTCATACGGTCAATGTAGAAGGCTACGATTTCTTATTGGTCGGTGCAGGGGTGGCTTTGCCCGGAAGATCCTTTTTCCGAAAAGACTTTTTTTACCCGGGTTCCCTGATCAAAGACAAAACGCGTACGTTCATTGAAAACAGCAAATGCAGCGTGGGGGTTTTTGTAAACAGAAATTTCACGAGAATTACCAGAACGTTGGTAGTTTTGGAAAAACAGGAAGATGCCTTTCTATTGAAATACGCCAGAAGACTTCTGAAAAACAACGGGGAAGTGACTGTAAGACTGATGGTTGCGCCTAAATTGCTTGAAGACAACTCTGAAATCGCACAATCGGTACAACAACTGCGTGTTGACTTTCCGAGTGTGGTCAGGATGGCCAAAAGCCAGACATTGAATTCCAACTCCGTTTCCGGATACAGTTTGATGCTCATTTCATACGGCGCATGGAATTTGCACATTCTCACGAATGAAAAAGACCTTGAATACATTCCTTCTACCTTGATTATCAACAAAAAAACGAGTAGATTTCATGCAAACGATCCTTCGTCAGATTAGCGGGAGCAGAACCAGATTCCTGGCTTTGCTTGCTTTGCTGAGCATCCTCCTTTTCGGGATTTTTGAATTGCAATCGGTATTTAAAACGAATAATTTTAAGTACAATGACCTGCTTGATCAAGGGATCATGTCTTCCGTCTTTTTGCCCATTGAAGATGTTCGAGCGCTGAAGGGGCTTCCTGAAGATTCATTAAAACCCGAATATGCGCGCTTGAAAAACATTGTCAATGCCACAAAACGGATCAATGAAAGCACAAAATTTGTCTATTTGTTTGCGATCAGAAACAACAAAATGTATTTTATGGTTGATTCGGAAATGCCGGGCTCTGATGATTATTCACCCCCGGGACAACTTTATACCGAGGCAACACCACTGGACTTAAAATTGATGGATGATGATGCCATTCCTGTGGTGGAAAAGTCTTCTGACAGATGGGGGAAATGGGTGAGCGTCTTGGTTCCAATCAGGGATCCCGAAACAGGCAAACACATCGCTGTTTTGGGAATGGACATGAGCGCCAATGAATGGAGTGAACGCAACATGCATAAAGTCATTTTGTCTATTTTGGTGGTTCTGGTTTCTTTTTTGGCCATTATTTTTATCATGATCATCATGTATAAAAACAAGCAATTGGAATTAAAAATTGACAGATTGAAATTTGCAGAAACAGAACTCATTGTTTCGAATAAAATTGCAGAAGAAAATAACAGACTCAAAACCGCTTTTTTGAAAAATATCAGTCATGAAATCCGAACACCACTCAATGCCATCATCGGATTTGCAGGATTGTTGGAAACTAAAAATCTGGATAGCAATGAACGGGATTTGTACTTAAAACATCTGATCAGCAGCAGTAAGCGGATGTTGAATACCATCACCGACATCATTGATATTTCCAGATTACAATCGGGGAGCACCCTTGTGAATAAAGAAAACGTGGTCATCGTTGATTGTATTCGGGAAACGATCCGATCTTATCAGGATGTTGCCAATGAAAAGAAAATTGTATTGGCGACTGATTTTAAACCGGGCTCAGAAAAGGCCTGCATAAAAACTGACGGAAGACATTTGAAAAACATTTTTGATAAATTATTGTCCAATGCCTTTAAATTCACGGCACTTGGACAAATTACCATTGGCTTTAAACAGGAATTGAATGAAACAATATTTTTTGTTTCGGACACCGGTATCGGCATCGATATTACGCAACAAGGTTTTATCTTCGAAGATTTCAGACAAGTTCTTGAATCCACCACCAGAACGTACGATGGCAACGGATTGGGACTAACGATTGCAAAAAATCTGGTTGAATTGTTGGGTGGTGAAATTCAGGTTGAAAGCGAAGTGGGAGCGGGTTCCACTTTCCGATTCATCATTCCAAATGCCTGATCATTTCAACTTGAGCACCTGACCGGGGAAAATGGTATTTCCTTTGAGCTGGTTCAATGCCTGAAGCTGTTGAACGGTGGTTTGATGTCTTTTTGCCAATGAATACAGGGTATCACCTTTTTCAACTTTGATGCAATCTGAAAGGGCTTCCTGTTGTGGTATTGATTGATTACTTTCTTCTCCCAGCATTCTTATTTCAAGTGGTTTATCTCCTGAAGGGATAATAAGTTCAGCAATTTGAGTGGTGTTTTTTTGTAAAGTTGGAAAAGGCGTTTTGAGTGTCAATCCATTTTTAAAATCAAAATATTTCTCCGCGTTGATGGCTTTTTTGGATTTTCTGATTTCAAAATGTAAATGATCGGTGGTGGCGCGTCCTGTGCTTCCGGCCAAACCAATTATCTGATTACAAACAATGGTATCACCCTTATTTACAAGTATTTTACTTAAGTGGGAATAGTAGGTTTCAACATCGTTCTCATGTTTTAGAATGATGAGTTTGCCATAGCCTGAATATGTTTGAGCCATTGTGACAACTCCGTGACATGCAGCCGAAATGGAATCTCCTTTTTTTAATTTGATGTCTGTTCCGGTGTGTGTTCTTCCACCGCGTGTACCGAATGGACTAATCACTTTTCCTCTGGCCGGTGCAACAAAAAGACCTTCAAACGGGTGCAATTCTGCCCGACAAGAATCTGAATTGGTGAGGTTGTTGGCGTTGGAGGTGAAAACGGACAAAGTCAATGAGAATGTTGTTGTTATGATGAATCTAAATAAATGCATGGGGTTTCTGTTGAGATGGGAAGCAAAGTTATGAAAATTGATGATACGATTCAAGTCTGTTTGTTTTGAACATTCACAAAAAATGTTGAAATTTGCAGCGTTTTTGTGAAATAATTTTATAATTCGATACATCAGAAAGATGCAAACAAAAAGTGCTTTACAAATTGCTCGGGCTGCGTACAAACCAAAAATGCCGGCAGCGCTGAACGGTCATGTGGTCATGAAAGAAGGTCAAGCAACCCAATCGGTTGCCGACCAAGAAGAAATTAAGAAGCTTTTCCCGAATACCTATGGCATGCCATTGGTTACATTCGAAAGCACAGATAAAAAACAACCCTTTGCACCCATCAATGTTGGTGTTATTCTATCCGGCGGACAGGCTCCCGGTGGTCACAACGTCATTGCCGGAATCTTTGATGGTGTAAAACATTTGAACAAAGATTCACGTTTGTTTGGCTTTATTTTAGGCCCTGCCGGATTGATTGAACACAATTATATGGAGCTTACCGATGACATCATCGATGAGTACAGAAATACAGGCGGATTTGACATCATTGGATCCGGCCGTACCAAATTGGAAAAACCCGAACAATTTGACAAGGGTCTTCAAATATTGAAAACACTGGATATCAAAGCATTGGTCATCATTGGTGGAGACGATTCCAACACCAACGCCTGTGTATTGGCTGAATACTATGCTGCCATCAATGCAGGTGTGCAAGTGATCGGATGCCCCAAAACAATCGACGGTGATTTAAAAAACAGCATGATTGAAACCTCTTTCGGATTTGATACCGCATGTAAAGTGTATTCCGAAATGATTGGCAACATTCAAAGAGACTGTAATTCCTCCAGAAAGTATTGGCACTTTATCAAACTGATGGGTAGAAGTGCTTCGCACATTGCTTTGGAATGCGCTTTGCAAACCCAACCCAACTACTGCATCATTTCTGAAGAAGTGGAAGCCAGAGACATGTCATTGGATGATTTGGTCACTGACATTGCCAGAACTGTTGTAAAAAGGGCCCAACAAGGTAACAACTTTGGTACCGTCTTGATCCCTGAAGGCGTGATCGAATTCATACCGGCCATCAAACGATTGATCAACGAATTGAATGAATTTTTGGCCCACCACCAGGATGAATTCAATTTGATAAAGCATTCTGAAAAGCGCAACTACATCATCAAAATGTTGAGCAAAGAAAACTCAGAAATTTATGCCTCTTTGCCTGAAGGGGTTGCCAGACAATTGACATTGGATCGCGACCCGCATGGAAATGTTCAGGTTTCTTTGATTGAAACTGAAAAATTACTGGGAGAAATGGTCGGCACCAAATTGGAAGAATGGAAAAAAGAAGGAAAATTCTACGGCTCTTTCAATACCCAGGTTCACTTCTTCGGTTATGAAGGCCGTTGTGCAGCTCCTTCCAACTATGATGCAGACTACTGTTATTCATTGGGTTATACTGCTGCTCAGCTTATCGGATCCGGTAAAACAGGTTATATGTCTTCCGTTAGAAATACCACAGCTCCGGCTACAGAATGGATTTCGGGCGGTGTGCCCATTACCATGATGATGAACATGGAAAGACGTCACGGTGAAATGAAACCTGTGATTCAAAAAGCATTGGTTGATTTGAGCGGCAAACCATTTAAAACATTTGTTTACAAAAGAGCTACCTGGTCTGTCAATACGGATTATGTATATCCTGGTCCCATTCAATACTTTGGCCCAACTGAAGTATGCGACCAACCTACCAAGACTTTGGTTTTGGAACAACTAGGAAAATAAGTTCCCGATATCTCATAAAAAAGCGGGCATCAGGTATGTGAAAACTTACCTGTTGCCCGCTTTTTATTGACTTTGATTCTCAATCGGTACGCGATTACTTTTTAAATTGAGCAGCAACCCATTGATTTTTGCTATGGTATGTCTGGAATGTCAAACCAGAAAGGGTGGCAACTTCTTGTATGGCAGGCAAATCGCTTTCATAAAAGCCACTCACAAAAAGAGAACCGTTGGTGTTTAAATGTTGCACATATGTGGGGATATCATTCAATAGAATGTTGCGATTGATGTTGGCAAAAATCACATCAAAAGTGTCCAGTTTGGTCTGAGCGTCACCCAGAATCACCTGGATTTGAGCAGCATCATTCAGATCGCAATTTTCAATGGCATTGTTGACAGCCCACTCGTCATTGTCCACACCCACAATGGGAGATGCACCTTTTTTTGCAGCTAAAATGGCCAAAACAGCGGTACCACAGCCCATATCCAGAAAACTTTTTCCGACCAGATCCAAATCGATCAGGGCTGCAAGCATCAGGCTGGTGGTTTCATGATGACCGGTTCCAAACGCCATTTTGGGATCAATGACGATGTCATATTTGACTTTGGGAAAATCGGTATGAAATGTGCTGTGAATAACACATTCGTTTTCAATGACAATGGGATTGAAAAAAAACTTTTCCCAGGTTTCATTCCAATTCTGATCGGGGATGCTTTTAATTTCAAAAGTGAAAGTAGATCCTATCAAATTTCCGGATAGAAAACCCTTGATTTCTGATTCCTGGTGGTTTTTGGATGCAATGTAAGCCACCAAGTGCTGACCTTCTTCGATAAAACTTTCAAAGCCTAAATCTGCAAGTTCAGCGGTCAGTAGGTCTCTGACAACATCAGAAAAAGGGTTGATTTGGATGTCGTATTCTATATATTCCATAAAACGTGTTAAATAATCCTATTCTGGTTAACATTTTGCCAAATAAACTATCTTTGTAATATAAGGTTCATACAATTATTTGACAGTACAAAGGTATGGGTTTTTAATTTGATTCACAGACTTAAATTTCACCGCATATGAAAACGAAATGGTACATATCAGTTTTGGCAGGCTTGATGCTGTTTGGAACAGCCCAAGCGCAATACAATTATGAGGATGATATTTATTATGACCCCACACAGAAACCGGTTTTTCAACAAAAAGCGGCTGTCAGCAAAACGGTTACAAAAAAAGTCTATACAACGACACCGTCGGGCAGAGATGTGGATGAATACAACAGACGAGAGCATACGGAATCGGTCATTGATGAAGAACTTGCATACATCGAGGATCCCACTTTGATGGATACACTCGAAACAGGTCAACCTTTTGAATACTCCGAAAGAATCAGAAGGTTTCACAATAAAAAATTCAATACCCATATCACCGATGGTGCTTATCTGAACATTTATGTGGAAGATGCCGGTTATTCAGATGTCAACATTTATTATATCGATGGATATTCAAATGCCTGGATGAGTCCATTGTATTATGACTCCTATTATTATCCAAGAAACGGATGGAGTTTAAACAATTGGTACAGAGATAGATGGAATGTTTATTATGATCCCTGGACTTACAACTCCTGGGGATATTACGATCCTTGGTTCTCTGTTCAGTATCACAACAATTTTTGGTATGATCCCTGGTGGGGTTATAGCGGATACAGACCATTGTATCCCTATGGGTATGATCCGTATACTTATGGGTATTACCAGGGGTATAATGACGGGTATTATGACAGAAACTACGGTGGTTATTATGGTGGATATTACGGTCAAAGAAGATCCAATCGTGTTTTGTCCACCTCTCAAAGAGATTTTGTATCCAGAGTGGGAAGTGGATTGTCTTCAAGAAGCAGAACCATCTCCGGAGGACGTGTCATGAGTTCTGCCAATTCAAGGACGATGTCGAATTCCGGAATCAGTAGAACGATATCAACAGATTCCCGCAATGCATCAACCATAAACTCAAATCGCTCTGGAATCCAATCTGTTAGCAGATCGGCAACCCTCAATTCAAACAATAATGTGTCTACGCAAAGCCGAAGCACACAACCTTCCATTTACACCAGAACGACAAGAAGTGCTTCAACAGGCACAAACAATCAGGTGATTCCATCATCAAATGGTTCCGTTTCTACACCCACTCGTAGTCAAACAATAAACAACACTGTTAGAACACCCGCGAGCAGCCAGTCTACGAATGGTACTGTAACCACTCCGACACGTAGTCAAACGACAACAACAGTGATTAGACCGGCATCAAGTAGCCAAACAACGCCATCAAGCACCTCCATTTCCAGAAGTTCATCAA
>CAYYJF010000003.1:17943-71737 GCA_964472175.1 uncultured Bacteroidales bacterium
CACAAGATCGAGTACGAGTACTTCAAGCAGCTCCTCAAGCTCAAGAAGCAGCTCCTCAAGCTCAAGTAGTTCCGGTTCATCACGTACCAGTACCATCAGTGGGGGTAGAAGATAAATGAAATGTATAAATCATCTTTTATGAAAAAATATGTATATCTGTGCATTTGTAGTTTATTCAGTTTGACAAGTTATTCCCAGGCTGAATTTGACGTATTGCGAATGTCACAATCAGACATTATGGGTACGGCCAGATATGTGTCCTTATCGGGTGCCTTCAATGCCCTGGGCGGAGATTTATCTTCTATATCGAACAATCCAGCCGGAATTGGGATTTACAGATCGTCTGAATTGTCAATATCGCCTGTAATTAAAGGAGATTTCACAGAAACGGTGATGGATGGTGGCAGTCCTTATGCAACAGAAATCAGAAAATTTGGATTGAATAATTTAGGATTCGTAAGCTCGTTCAAAACCTATGAAGGTTCACCAGTGTCCAATTTAAACTTTGGTTTCACTTGGAACAGGGTTGCAGATTTCAATCAAACGACCTTAACCTATGCTTTCGATCGTCCTGTTTCTTTACTGGACAGAATTGTTCAATTGGAAAATGACAACATCCCGTATCAAATGCATACGTCTTTTTTTGACTATGCAGACGGTGTCCATTTGATTCAATCGAACAGTCAGGGTACTGCTTATGAAACGCCACTAGATTTGAATGAAACGACCAACAGCAGCCTGTTGTTGGAAGAAACGGGTGGCATTAATTTGTATAACATTTCTTTGGGTGGAGACTTTTCACATCAATTTTATTTTGGAGGCGCTTTGGGCATTCAAAATGTACATTATGAAAGAAACAGTTCCTATATCGAGGAATACCAGCTCGGAGGTGCCAGCGAACTGAGAAACGCATTGAAAACAACAGGTGCCGGAATACAATTTCAACTTGGTATGATTTTGAGACCTGATCAAAATTGGCGCGTTGGAACTTCTTATTATTCGGGTACCGCTTATTATTTGACCGATGTTTTTCAAGCGTCTATGGCCTCTCAAGGTTTCACAGACCCCTCGACTGGCTTTGATTACACGCCAGATCCTGTTTTCGTGGGTTCGGAAACCACCGTCGATTATATCGTTCAAACGCCTTCAAAATGGACATTTGGAGTGGCTTATTTGTTTGGAAAAAATGGTTTGGTTAGTTTGGATGTGGATTATTTAAACAACAAAAATCATACCTATAAAAATGATAACGGATTCATTATCGATGAGGTGAATGATTTTTTTGCATTGGATTTTGCAAAAACGCTGAATGCCAGACTGGGTGCTGAATGGCGTGTCACAGAAGATTTTAGTCTGCGCGCGGGTGGAGCTTATTATGGATCTCCTTTGGTCTCAGGATTAGAAGGATTGGACATTGCCACTCCATACGTGAGGCCTGAATTTTCAATGCTCAGAGATACCTATTATGCATCCTACGGTGTAGGCTACCGCTCGGGTCCTTACTATTTTGATCTTGCTGTCCAACAAAAATATGTCAACGAAAACCTGTTTCACTTTGTGGATGATAGCCGGTACGATGATTTTGCTGTTGTCACCAGAAAAAAGGTCAACATGGTCTTCTCTATGGGCGTGAAATTTTAATCTTCAACAGGAGAATTGTTTTCTCCGAGAAGCAATGCTTCCAGTCGCAATGCTTCATCCCGATATTGAGCCGCTTCAAGAAAATCCAATCTTTTAGCGGCTTCTTTCATGGATTTTTTGGCCTTATCCATGGCTTTTCTCAACTGTACCTCGCTCATATTGCGCAATATCGGATCGGCAGCAACACTCACGGTAGTCGGTTCAATATAGGCCTGAGGTTCTGTTTGCTGAACAGCGGTAACAATAGAATTGTTGAAATCTTTTACAATGGCGGTTGGAATGATGCCATGTAATTCATTATAGGCCATCTGCTTGGCTCTTCTTCTATTGGTTTCATCGATGGTCATCTTCATGCTTTTCGTCATTTTGTCTGCGTACATGATGACTTTCCCCTCCAAATGCCTGGCAGCTCTTCCTGAAGTTTGGGTTAATGAACGGTGGTTCCGTAAGAATCCCTCCTTGTCGGCATCTAAAATGGCGACCAATGAAACTTCGGGCAAATCCAAACCTTCCCTCAACAAATTGACGCCAATAAGCACATCATATACGCCCTTTCTCAAATCTTCCAAAATGCGCACTCTGTCCATGGTATCTACATCAGAATGAATATAACTACAGCGAATACCCAGTCCATCCATATAGGAAGACAGCTCTTCGGCCATTCGCTTCGTCAAAGTGGTGACCAAAACCCGCTGTTTTTTTTCGATGCGGATTTGAATTTCTTCCATCAAATCATCCACTTGATGTTTGCTGGGTTTGACCACAATTTCAGGATCAATGAGCCCTGTGGGGCGAATCAACTGTTCAACGACGACACCTTCCGATTTTTCCAATTCGTAATCACCCGGAGTTGCACTTACGTAGATGATTTGTTTTTGAACTTCTTCAAACTCTTCAAAACTCAGGGGTCTGTTATCGATGGCTGCAGGAAGTCTGAAGCCGTATTCAACCAGGTTTTGTTTCCTGGCTCTGTCTCCGCCCCACATCGCACGCAACTGGGGTAGGGTGACATGGCTTTCATCCAGTATCATCAGAAAATTGTCCGGAAAGAAATCCAGCAAGCAGAAAGGCCTGTCGCCAGGTTCCCGGCCGTCAAAATATCTGGAATAATTTTCAATGCCAGAGCAATAGCCCAATTCTTTGATCATTTCAACATCATAGGTAACGCGCTCCTGCAAGCGTTTGGCTTCATACATTTTACCGATTGAAATGAAAAACTGTACCTGCTTTTCCAAATCCTGTAAAATTTGTTCGATGCCCGAGGCAATACGTTCTTTGCTTGTCACAAATAAATTGGCAGGAAATATTCGGTAAGAATCTAAGGATGACACGGTTCTGTTTGTCATTGGATCCAACATAAGAATCTCTTCGATTTGGTTTCCCCAAAAAACGACCCGTAAAATGGTGTCTGCATAAGCGAGAAAAACATCAACGGTATCTCCCTTTACCCGAAAATTACCGTGCTTCAAATCAATTTCATTGCGTGAATACAGAATATCCACCAACTTGCGCAAAAAGACATTCCGATCCAGAAACTGACCTTTTTTGATGTCAACCAGCGTTTTGTTAAAATCTTCGGGATTTCCGATTCCATAAATACATGAAACAGAAGACACTATAATGACATCACTTCTGCCGGAAAGCAAAGAGGTCGTAGCCGATAAACGTAACTTTTCTATTTCAGCATTGATCGATAAATCTTTTTCAATATAGGTATCGGTGGTAGGCAAATACGCCTCGGGTTGATAATAATCGTAATAGGAGACATAGTATTCAACCGCATTTTCGGGGAAAAAGTTTTTAAACTCTCCATACAATTGCGCGGCCAATGTTTTGTTGTGGCTTAACACCAGGGTCGGACGCTGAATTTCCTGCACGACATTGGCCATGGTAAAGGTTTTCCCCGAGCCGGTCACCCCCAATAGTGTCTGATAGGGCAATCCTTGCCTGATGCTTTCGCACAGTTGCCTGATGGCTTCAGGTTGATCGCCTGTCGGAACAAAGTTTGACTGAAGTTTGAACATATGGGTGGTATAATCAACAAAGATACGTGAGAATGATGAATTAATGTGGTTTCTGATTGATGCATTTTAAAAATATGACTTTCTTTGCATATTAATATGGACTTTATCTAAGATGTCATGAGCATGATCTGGAATGTTAGCGACGAATGCATGCCACGCGAACAAATGCGTGCGGTTCAGGAAAAACGGTTGAAAGCAACGGTTGAACGGGTTTATTACAATTCGCCTTTTTACAGGGCTAAAATGCAGGAAATCGGGATTACGCCAAACGACATCACTTCTCTGGAAGACATTACCAAATTGCCTTTTACAACCAAAACGGATTTGAGAGATCAGTATCCTTTTGGTTTGTTTTCTGCACCCATGTCGGAAATTGTTCGCCTACATGCTTCCTCTGGTACAACAGGAAAGCCCATTGTTGCAGGTTATACCAGAAAAGATTTGAGCATTTGGTCAGAAGTCATGGCACGCACTTTTGCAGGCGGTGGCTGCGACAGAAACGACATCTTTCAGATTGCATACGGATATGGCTTATTCACAGGAGGTTTGGGAGCACATTATGGCGCCGAGCTACTGGGTTCATCGGTGATTCCCATTTCTTCAGGCAATACAGAAAAGCAAATTCAGTTGATGACAGACTTCGGTTCAACAGCTTTGTGTGCTACACCCTCGTATGCTTTGTATCTGGCTGAAGCCATTCAGGATATGGGTGTACGAGACAAACTCAAATTGAAAGTGGGCTTTTTCGGTGCTGAACCGTGGACAGAAGAAATGCGGAAAGAACTTGAGGACAAACTCAACATCAAAGCCTATGACATTTTTGGTTTGACCGAAATCATTGGCCCTGGCGTTGCCTATAATTGCAGTGAACAAAAAGGTATGCACATCAATGAAGACCATTTTTATCCGGAAATTATTGATCCGGTGACACTTCAGCCTCTTGAAATTGGCAAAGTAGGAGAGTTGGTCTTTACGTCCATTTCCAAAGAAGGCATGCCGGTATTGAGATACCGTACCAAAGATTTGACTTCCTTGTTTTATGATACATGTTCCTGCGGAAGAACGAGTATTCGAATGAATAAAATCATGGGTAGGAGCGATGACATGCTTATCATCAGAGGTGTCAACGTTTTCCCATCTCAAATCGAAAGCGTATTGCTGGAATTTGGAGAAACCGCGCCACATTACCATTTGTATGTTGACAGGGAAAACAACACCGACACTTTCGAAGTGCACGTAGAATTGCGCCCTGAAAACTTTACAGACGACATGAGTTCCATGCTGGGGCTTGCAAAACGTATTGAACAACGCATTCTAAGTGTAGTTGGCATTCACGCCAAAGTCAAATTGGTTGAACCAAGATCCATTGAGCGTTCGATTGGAAAAGCCAAGCGAGTTACAGACAAACGTAAACTGTATTAAATCATGAATGAACCTTTGATTATCAAGCAATTGTCAATTTTCCTGGAAAACAAAACCGGACGTTTGACAGATGTTACCCGTTTGTTGGCCAAGGCCAACATCAACATTGCGGCATTCAGTATGGCAGAATCATCAGATTTCGGCATCATGCGCGTTGTCTTATCCGACCCCATTTCAGCCAAAACTTTGTTGACAGACAATGGGTTTACAGTGACATTGAGCGATGTGGTGTGTTTGTATGTTCCAAACACGCCAGGGACACTTTCTGAAGCATTGTTGGTCCTTTCAGAACACAATGTGGCCATTGATTACATGTATGCTTTTGCCATGGATGATGTGGCCCGTGTGGTGATTCGCCCCAACGAAATCGACACTTGTATGAAAGTCTTGACGCAATCCAATCTGAAGCTGGTTTCAGCAAAAGACATGTATTTCTTTTAACGTTTTCAGGATTGATGTTAAAAATGGCTTTATTACTTCGCCATTTGAATCGGAAATGTTACCTTTGCCGTGCTTTTTGGAGTACCCTTTTTGCATGAACAACTGCTTATGAAATTGAAATTATTTGTTGGTCTGATGCTGGCTGCATTGATGGTTTCTTGTTCTGAATACCAGAAATTGCTGGTAACCACAAACAACGAACTGAGATTGGAGCGTGCTGAGGCGTATTATAACGAGAAAAAGTACAACAAAGTCGTAGAATTACTCGAAACTTATATTTCTTCTTACAGAAATTCAGAAAAGGGAGAGCTGGTTCTATATTTGGTAGCCAAATCACAATATAACAGCAAAAAATACAGCTACTGCATTGAACATTTTGAGAACATCTATAGAACCTACCCCAAAAGTCAATATGCAGAAGAAGCGCGTTTTCTAGCAGCAAAATCTGCTTTTCTGGTAACACCGGATCCTCGATTGACACAAGAGGAAACGGTTAAATCCATAAATATGTTGCGTCAATTTTTGGAAATATATCCTGAAAGCGCCCACTCAGATGAGGTCGTTAAGATGGTTCAGGACTTGCAGGACAAATTGGTTTACAAACAGTTGTTATCCTGTCGATTGTATTTCAATCTTGGGAACTATATGGGGAACAACTATCAATCATGTGTGGTGACTGCCACGAATGCTTTGTTGGATTTTCCGGTTTCCAAATATCGCGAAGAATTGATGTTTTTAATTTTGAAGTCCAAATACACGTTGGCAACGGAAAGTATTGAAGAACTAAAATTAGAACGTTATCGTTCTACCATCGATGAATATTATACCTTCATCAATGAAAATCCGAATGGCTCTTTAAAAAAAGATGCGGATCGTATTTTGAAAGAATGCAGAAAAATTATTAAAGAATAAATACACAAGAAATGGAATTAAAAAAGAATGTACCTGGCTCAACCATCACACGTGACATGAATGCATTGTGTGAAGATACCGGCAACGTATATGAAACCGTCAAAATTATTGCCAAGCGTTCCAATCAAATTTCAGTGGAAATGAAATCCGAATTGGAGAAGAAGCTACAAGAATTTGCTTCATACACAGATAATTTGGAAGAAGTTTTTGAAAATCGTGAGCAGATTGAGATTTCCCGTTATTATGAAAAACTTCCAAAAGCCACATTAATTGCAACTCAAGAGTATTTGGAAGAAAAAGTGTATCATAAAAATCCTGCTCGCGAAAAGCTCAAAAAATAAGATGTTACAACGCATTCAAAGCATTTGGCTGCTCCTTTCAGCAGCCTTGTTGGTTGCTTTGTTTTTGGTTCCGTTTGGATATTTGGTTTTAGCCGATCAATCAATCATTCAGCTGGAAGCATTGAATAAAGTGGCTTTGCCATGGGATTCGATGTTAAATACCTGCACAAAATTTATTGGTATTTTTAGCATTCATACCTTTGCTTTTTCTTTGATCGCTTTGTTTTTATTTAAAAACAGAAAAAGACAAAAGCGAGTGGTCTTTGTTTCGACCATTTTCAAGGTACTGGTGCTGGTTTTCGTGGGTATTGCATTTTATCAGGACAGATCGCTGACAGAACTGACTTTCCATTTTCATTGGGCTGCTTTATTCCCAATCATAGCAATCTTTTTTGATATACTGGCAGTTGTTGGAATCAACAAAGATGAAGCATTGATTCGTTCTTTGGATCGCATTCGTTGATTGCTCTATTTCTATTCTGACAGACGGAACAAGAGGTATATTTTGGCTGTGACGGCATTCAGGCTTGAATTCACAAAGTCATTGCCAACTTCATCATGAAAAATGTTGGATAAACTGTAAGCGTATCTGGCTTCCATTCCCAACGTTGCCCTTCCGGCTTCAAATTCGAGACCACCACCACCGAGAATTCCATATTGAAAGGGATTCTCGTATTTTTTTCCGTGCTGAATCAAGGTCATGCCATTTCTGAATGTTTCGCGCTCTCCAAAAATATATTGGAAATCCGCCCCTGCATTGATGAAAAAACGAACGGCTTTTGATTGAACATACAAATGTGATAATAAAGGAACTTCAACGGTTTGCAAGGTTCTTGAATAGGAATAATCCGACCATTTTTTTGTTTGAAAATAATCTTCTTTCCATCCACGCTCAGCATAATTGCATTCCAGCTGCAATCCAAAGTTTTTTTCACTGACATATCTTAACGTAAGCCCTGCAGTATTTCCAAGGTTATAAAACTTATCGACCATTTTTGGAACCATGATGATGGTTGAAGCCACTTTTCCCGCATTCAAACCTACATACCAATCATTTCGGGTGTTGTACTGACTCCAGGCTGGGAACAGACAGCCACCCAACATGACCATCACTAAAAAATGTTTCATCGAAAAATTCATATGCGTTTTTTTCCTTTCATTTAATAATTTCAACTTCGGTTGATACATCCGAATTGTAACGGATGATATAGGATACCTGATTTACCTGTCCGTTCAAAACTGCAGAAACCGAAAATTTAAATTGCTGTTGAAGAGACTCAATTCTTTGAATTTCAGGTTTATTGATCATACGTTCCTTAACCATTTTTGGAATAAAATAGGAGGCAACATCAAAACCCATCAATGCGTATTTCGGATAGGTATTCAACAAGTTCTTTCCAAAGTAATGGTTGTATTGTACTTGAAAATTCTGCACATTATCTCTTGTAAAATCGGCATAAAAATTGCTGTATATCAATGTATTAAGCTCATAAAGCAACTTAAGGTGATTTTTATTCAACGCCATCCAATCGGGGTATCCGATTAACAGAAAGTCTTTATCCGGATAAGCAGCTTTGAATGCCTTCAATTGAATCAGATTGTTACCGGTTTCCTGAAGATTGTTAGGCGCAGGTATCAGAACATTTTCTGAGGATTGGAGCACACTGTTTAGTTTTTCAACATCATCCAACCGACTCAACTGAACGGTTTTAAATCCTTTTTGACGCAGGGTTTTATTCAATTCATTATAAAATTGAGTTCTGTGATCGGTTTGATCCAAGGCATCCCCAACAAATATAAAGGTTGCTTTTTTGTATTTACTGACAATGTAATCAATGGTATTTGAGATGGTTGAAGCGTGTGGAGACAAGGTTTGATAAATATAGGGATTCCCTTCTATTTCGGAAATTTTACTGCTAAAAGGAGACACAACATACCGTAAATTGACTCTTGCCCAATCTGACAAAAGCTTTATTTGATCGGGATTGATGCCACCAATACAACAATCTGTACCATCCAGTGTGCCGTCGTCGATCAATTTCTGAAGTTTTTGATTGTCATCACCGGTCTCGTACGCCTGTACTTCAAACGACAAGCCCATGTTTTTCAAGCTGTCAACAGCCAATAAAAATCCTTCATAAAATTCGACATAACGATCGTTTGAGGGCGTTTCTTCTGAAAAGGGCAACAACAAAGTCATTCTGGGCCGAAATTCGCCTCTGACTACGGGCATTTTACGTTCTACCACCATCGTTTCCTGATTGACAGGTATTTTGAGTGTTTGCCCCGCTTTTAAACCGTCTTTTAATGCAGGATTGAGCTTCAGGAGTTCGGATTCAGAAACCTGATACCTTTTACCGATGGAGTAAATGGTTTCTTTGGGTTTTACCTCGTATTCAATGACACGATTGGTCGTGAGGTTTTGTGCTTGTCCCAACCATGAAAACAAAAACAGAACCAGTATGCAATTCAATATCCTTTTTAACATGATCTGCTGGATTTACATTGGCAAAAGTACGGGAATTTTCGGTAAGAAAACGTATCTTTGAATGAATTTTAGTTGAGTTCTCACAGATGATTAAACGAATCTTTTTATTGTTGACCGGATGCTTTTTTGGCATACTTTGTCATGCCCAATCCGATTCGTGTGCATTGGAAGTTGAAGCCATTCCCACAGTCACACCGGTGGTCAGAGATGCTCCAAATGAATGGGACAGAGTCCTGGGAACCACACAAGCGGAAGGACAAACAGTGACAGGACCTTCACCATTAACCGTTCAGTTTAAAAGCAACTCAAACGCTTCTTTCATTGAATGGCTCATCTACGATGCTTCAACAGCAACAGGCACACCTAAAAGATACAGTGACCGGGATTTAACGCACACCTTCTATGATGCAGGGATCCATTATGTCCAACTCAAATCGAGCAATGGACAATGCACTGATTCGGCTTATTTTCTCATTCAGGTATCCGTATCGCGCTTGGAATGTCCCAATTATTTTACGCCGAGAACAACTCCGGGCGAAAACGATGAGTTCAAAGTGGCCTATCGGTCATTAAACTCATTCAAAGGGACCATTCGAAACAGGTGGGGACAAGTCTTGTTTCAATGGACAGACCCAGCGCAGGGCTGGAATGGTACCTTTAACGGAAACCCCGTTTCCGCAGGCGTTTATTTTTATTTCATCGAAGCCATAGGCTCTGATGGTATCGTTTACAAAAAAAGCGGAGACATCAATTTATTGGAATAGGACGAATGAAAGGAGTTGGAATAATCACTTTGACAGCAACATGTATTGGACTGTTTTCAGGAATTGCATTGACAGGATGTAAATCAACCTTTCGTTCGCACGAAACGAACATCCATTCAAAAGTTACACCATCTGAACTGCCAGACACCAGCATATTATCGCCTTTTGCTTCGGACATGGTTGAAACGACTCCTTTTTTAGCTGTTGCTCCGGAAATTCCCGAAAGCGTTGTTTTTTGTGGTGAAACAATTGATTTGAAACGCAATGATTTGCGTGAACGTTTTGATCGGGAAATGATGGCCATGATGTATATGCATTCCGCATCACTCACTTTACTGAAAAGAGCCAACCGATATTTTCCCCTCATTGAACCCATCTTAAAAGCAAATGGTGTGCCGGATGACATGAAATATCTGGCCTGCATTGAAAGCACCTTAAACCCCCGGGCTATTTCGCCTGTCAAAGCCGTTGGATTGTGGCAATTTATGCGGGAAACAGCCCTGCAATACGGTTTGGAAGTATCTGATTATGTGGATGAAAGGTATCACATTGAGAAATCAACCGAAGCTGCTTGTAAGTATTTGAAATCGGCATACAACAAATACAAGGATTGGACTTCGGCATGCGCATCGTACAATGCCGGTATGAATCGGATCAGTGTGGAAATGGAAAGACAAAAGGCTACATCAGGCATGGATTTGTGGTTGGTAGATGAAACCCAACGATACGTTTTTAGAATTCTGGCATGCAAATTGTTTTTTGAAGATCCAAAAAAATTTGGCTTTAACATTAAAAGTGATCAGTTGTATCAACCGGTCCAATTCAAAGACAGCATTTTAAATCAGCCTGTACAAAACTGGGTTGCTTTTGCTTTGAATTCAGGCATCACTTATTATGAATTAAAAACGTACAATTCGTGGATACGTGGAGACAGTCTTCCAAATCCCACATCCAAACCATACAAAGTCTCCATACCAATAAATGAAAGTCGTTTTTTTGAAAAAAAGAATGTCATTGTTCACCAATCCAATTGGGTAACAGATTCAAAATAACATGCAAGAAAAGGAAATGGTTTGTGTATATGGTGCACGCGTACACAACCTCAAAAATATTGATATTCAGATACCCAGAGATTCTCTGGTCGTCATTACCGGTCTGAGCGGAAGCGGAAAATCGTCTTTGGCATTCGATACCATTTTTGCCGAAGGTCAAAGAAGGTACATCGAAACATTCTCCTCTTATGCCAGGTATTTCCTGGGAAATCTGGAAAGGCCGGATGTCGATAAAATTACCGGATTGAGTCCTGTCATCTCCATCGAGCAAAAGACGACGAATAAAAATCCAAGATCGACGGTAGGCACAAGTACAGAGATCTATGATTTTCTTCGATTGCTGTATGCAAGGGCAGGAGATGCCTATTCTTATGTCACCGGAGAAAAAATGATCAAATACACGGAAGATCAAATACTTAATCTGGTTCTTCAGGAATACGAAGGCAACCGCATATTTTTGTTGGCTCCTGTGGTTAAAACAAGAAAAGGCCATTACAAAGAATTGTTCGAGAACCTTCGGAAAAAAGGGTACTTAAATGTACGCATTGATGGCGAAATACGTGAAATCGTTCATGGACTCAAATTAGATCGTTACAAAAACCACGATGTTGAAGTGGTCATCGACAAACTGTTGGTTTCAGAAAAGGAACAAAAACGCTTGAAACAAAGCCTTCAAATTGGCATGAAGCAAGGAGACGGTGTCGTTCTGATCATGGACAAAGGGGCAAAAAATGCGCGCTATTTTAGCAGAAAACTGATGTGTCCAACCAGCGGTATCTCGTATAATGAACCGGCTCCCAACAATTTTTCATTCAACTCTCCTCAAGGCATGTGCCTGAGATGCAAAGGTTTGGGTCAAGTCAATTTGGTCGATGATGAAAAAATCATTCCCAACAGAAATGCCACCATCTATGAAGGAGGCATCATTCCATTGGGAAAATACAGAGATTCCCTGCTTTTCTGGCAAATTGAAGCCATCGCAAAGAAATGGGATTTCACCCTGAAAACACCCATCTGTGAGATTCCCGAAGAAGCTTTGGATGAAATTCTGAATGGGACTGAAGAAAGGCTACACATTCAAAATCGTTCTCTTGGAAATTCCAATTATTATGTTGATTTTGATGGTGTTATCAAATACATCACCATGCAGCAAGACGA
Organism: uncultured Bacteroidales bacterium; assembly: GCA_964472175.1. GTDB lineage: Bacteria > Bacteroidota > Bacteroidia > Bacteroidales > UBA1402 > UBA8389. The sequence continues at coordinate 30,187 of CAYYJF010000003.1, forward strand.
CGATTCAACCTCTGATGCGCAAAAATGGGCCCAGCAATTTGTCAAAACATGTGTCTGCCCTGAATGTAAAGGTACCCGACTGAATAAGGAGGCACTGCACTTCAAATTGGGCAATAAAAATATTGCTGAACTATCCCAACTGGATATTTCTGAATTGGTTGAATTTTTGAACGGGCTGAGAGGCCAAATGACGCACAAACAACAATTGATTGCAGAAGAAATTCTCAAAGAAATACAATCCAGACTCGGCTTTTTATTGAATGTTGGTTTGGATTATCTGAGTCTGAACAGGGCTTCATCCTCTTTGTCTGGAGGAGAAAGCCAACGCATACGATTGGCCACTCAAGTTGGTTCGCAACTGGTCAATGTCATGTATATCCTGGATGAACCCAGTATCGGACTCCATCAGCGCGACAACATGAAGCTGATCCATTCACTTGAATTGTTGAGGGATTCAGGAAACACTGTCATTGTGGTAGAACATGACAAAGACATGATGCTCTCCTCGGATTATGTCGTAGATATGGGGCCAAGAGCAGGAAGACACGGAGGCGAGGTTGTTTTCGCCGGAACGCCTTCCGAAATGCTTCAGGCTGAAACATTAACCTCAAAATACCTCAATGGCCTGTTAAAAATTGAGATTCCAAAGGAAAGACGACCAGGAAACGGAAAGCATATTGAGCTAAAGGGATGTACAGGGCACAATTTAAAACAGGTTGATTTGGACATCCCCCTCGGGCAGTTGATCGTTGTGACAGGTGTCTCAGGAAGCGGAAAATCATCCCTGATTAACAGCACATTACAACCCATTTTAAGCAAGCATTTTTACCGTTCTCTAGAAGAACCTCTTCCATACCAATTTATCAGTGGTATAGAATACATCGACAAAATTGTCGGCGTGGATCAAACACCTTTGGGGCGTAGCCCCAGATCCAACCCGGCCACGTATACAGGAGTATATACCGACATCCGCAACTTATTTGTTGGTTTGCCCGAAGCAAAAATCAGAGGTTACAAACCGGGACGATTTTCTTTCAATGTCACCGGTGGTCGCTGCGAAACATGCAAAGGGAATGGGTATAAATCCATCGAAATGAAATTTCTTCCTGATGTGCTGGTGCCTTGTGAAACCTGTCAGGGAAAACGCTTCAATCGAGAAACACTGGAAGTACGGTTTAAAGGAAAATCCATTGCTGATGTGTTGGACATGACCATCAATATGGCCGTCGATTTCTTTGAAAACCAGCCTCTTATATTACACAAAATCAAGACATTGCAGGATGTTGGCTTGGGATATATTCGTTTGGGTCAACCTTCCACCACTTTGTCGGGAGGTGAAAATCAACGGGTAAAACTAGGCAAAGAACTTTCAAAAAAGGACACAGGAAAAACCTTGTATGTGCTTGACGAACCCACCACCGGATTGCATTTTGACGACATCCGCGTGTTGATGCATGTCTTGAATAAGTTGGTGGACAAAGGCAACACCGTCGTGATCATCGAGCACAACCTGGATGTCATCAAATTGGCCGATCACATCATTGATTTGGGGCCTGACGGCGGCAGAAATGGCGGCAAAATATTATTCACCGGAACACCTGAAGCGTTGATCAAACACCCCGACAGCATCACCGGACACTATTTAAAAAACGAAATGAATGAATTATGGCAAACCCCATCGCATACTTACAGGTAGAAAATCTTACCAAATCTTTTGGCGATCTGGTTTTGTTCAAAAATATGTCCTTTGGCATTGCTGAAGGACAAAGAGTCGCGTTGATTGCCAAAAACGGCACAGGGAAATCCACTTTATTGAACATCCTTTTTGACAAAGAAGACGTTGATTCAGGAACGGTGACTTACCGAAGAGACCTCAAATTGGGTTATCTGGAACAGGATCCGGTTTTCCCTGAACATTTGACCGTATTGGAAGCATGTTTTCAATCGGGAAACGAAGTGGTGCAAACCATTGAACGATATGAATCGTTCATGTATAGAGAAACACACGGGCTTGCACATCCAAAAGACGAAACGCTCGATGGACTACTAAATTTGATGGACTTACACAAGGCATGGGATTTTGAAGTACGCATCAAACAAATTTTGCAACAGCTTAAAATTGTTGATTTTGAACAACCCATAGGCCAGCTTTCGGGAGGACAAATCAAACGTGTGGCCCTGGCCAATACCTTGATTGTTGATCCTGATTTGCTCATTCTGGATGAACCGACCAACCATTTGGATTTGGATATGATTGAATGGCTGGAATCCTTTCTCAGCAAATCCGGAAAGACCTTGCTCATGGTCACGCACGACCGATACTTTCTGGACAGGGTCTGCAATGTCATTCTGGAAATCGATCAACGTGGATTGTACACTTACCAGGGAAACTACGGCTATTATCTTGCCAAAAGACAGGAACGTCTGGAAGCCTCCAATGCAGAACTGGAAAGAGCCAACAATTTGTTTCGTAAGGAACTGGACTGGATGAGAAGAATGCCGCAAGCGCGTGCCACCAAAGCCAAATACAGGAAAGATGCTTTTTATGAACTGGAAGATAAAGTGTCTCAAAAACGTTCGGATGAACAGGTGCATCTCCATGTCAAAGCGTCTTATTTGGGTTCCAAAATATTTGAAGCCAAATATATTTCAAAAGCGTATGGAAACACCATCATCTTAAAAGACTTCTATTACAATTTTGCCAGATACGAGAAAGTGGGCATTGTTGGAAAAAATGGTTCAGGAAAAACCACTTTTCTGAAAATGCTCATGGGAGAGGAATTGCCGGATTCGGGTTCATTCGATATTGGAGAAACCGTTGTTTTCGCCTATTACAGCCAATCCGGGCTTAAATTTGACGAAAACCAGAAAGTCATTGATGCCGTCACGGACATTGCTGAAGAAATTCATTTGGGAGAAGGAAAAAAACTCTCAGCCTCACAATTTTTGCAACATTTCTTGTTTACGCCCGAAACGCAACATAATTTTATCTACAAATTGAGCGGAGGGGAAAAAAGAAGGCTATATTTATGCACGGTATTGATGAGAAATCCAAATTTCCTGGTACTGGACGAACCAACCAACGATTTGGATATTGTCACCCTGAACATCCTGGAAGACTACCTGAAGCATTTTAAAGGATGTGTACTGGTTGTCTCGCACGACCGCTATTTTATGGACAAAATTGTTGATCATTTGCTTGTATTCGAAGGCGATGGCAAGGTGCGCGATTTTCCCGGAAACTATACGCAATACAGAGATTTCAAACAGGATGAAGACCAAGCCAACAAAGCTTTGGAAAAAAGCATCGCAAAAACGGATTCAAAGAAAAAAGACACACCTACAGAAAACAATTCGACAAAACCAAGAAAGCTCAATTACAAAGAACAAAAAGAATTGGAACGTTTGGAGGCGGATATTGAGGCCCTGGAAACCGAAAAAAGTCAGCTTGAAGTGCAATTTGCCTCCGGCACTTGTACCAATGAGGAGATCATGAAGCATTCAGCCCGTTTTTCCGAAATTGAACAAACCTTGGAAATCAAATTGACAAGGTGGATGGAACTAAGTGAAATTTAAACAATTATTTATATGAAAATAAAGTATTTAACTACGGTTATTTGCAGTATTGCTTTAATAACCACGAAGCTGAGTGCTCAGGATCAATTGGCTGTTACCGGGTACATGGATGGTTTTGGCAACGATAGGGTTGTCGTTTTTTGCGTTTCGATTTCCGATCCAACCATTCAATCATTTGATACCATTATTTCCAGAAACGGTTCCTTCGATTTTGAAAAAAAAATCTCTGAACCCACGGAATGTGCCATTTTTAATGATGGCAGCTACATCAAACGTGCCAACGGGAAAAAATATCTGCCGGAAACCAATCTGATCAAACTGGTTTTGCTTCCCAATCAAACCCTTGAAATTCGCGGAACCATCGGTACTTACAGTGTTGAATATGAGACGACAGGAAATGCGCTGAATGAATCGCTGTGCAAAAGAAGAACTGCGGAAATGCAGATCAATGAAGCCTTGTTGCATGAAGAACTTCGCATTGATTCACTGGCATTTAAGGGGACAAATAAAGCGGAGTTGACAAAATTAGACTCCTTGTTGACTATCAAAAGAAATGCTGAAATCCAAAAAACAATTGCTTTCATCAAGGAAAATCCGAACGAAGAATTATCAGCCTATTATTTAACCAAACTGACTCAAAAAGACTATATGACTGCTTTGCCATATTTGAGTCCAACAGTTCGCAATGGATTGTTTAAGAAGCGATTGGATTTGCTTGAAAACAACTACAAAGCACTCGAAACCATACAGAAAAATCAAAAAACGGTACAAATTGGGCGTATGGCGCCCGATTTTACCCTCAAATCGAACGAAGGCAAAATGGTACAATTGTCTTCCTTCAAAGGGAAGTACGTCGTTCTTTCATTTTGGGGAAGTTGGTGTCACTGGTGTATGTCTGGCGTACCCAAAATGGTTCAATACCACAACCAATACAAAAATAAGGTGACTTTCATTGGAATCAATGTACGTGACACCGATGAAGCTTTTAAAAACACCATTCAAAAATATGCCATGAATTGGATTCAACTGAAAAACCTGACAGAGACCGATGTACCATCGTTGTACGGTGTTTCAGGATATCCCACCAAGTTCATTTTGGATCCAAATCAAAAGATTGTCGCCAGAATTGTTGGAGAAGATCCTGCATTCTATACCTTGCTCGAAAACATGTTCAGCAAATAAGCTTTATTCCTTCTCGTATTTCACCATCGAATGAAGCGCTTTGGCCATGATCAGGGGCTTATCCATATTTTTTACGGTATTCAACCGGACAATATCCAGGCCGAATTTCAATTCATTTAAGAGGTTTACTTTCTGATTAAAGACCTCATCCATCCGATCCAGGCTATCGACCAACGACTTCTTTACGGCCTTATTTTTCGTTACCAACACCACCTCGCTCATCAATTGTGCTTTCAGCAGGAGCAATCTTTGCACAAAAAAATCGCTACTTTTTTTAAGTCGCTCATTTAAAAGGGCATTATCCTCCAGTTCAACGCTTTTATCGGCAATGATTTGATGCAACTGCTTTTTAAACCGGATACCAATCTGTACCAAATCCTGTTTATAAATGTCAAACCATTTCTTCAACAGACTGATATTCTCAGTTCCAAAGATTTTTTCTTGCTCTGTACTCAGTATAATGAACTGATCGAAGCGATATGTCAGGTAAGAAAAATCAAAAATATCCAGCATGAAATCTGTTGCATACTTGGTCTTAGCGTGCTGTAGCACCCCTGAATCGGGCGCTTCTGCCGATGCATCTGAAAGGAACTTTTTCACATCGGGGTCGGTAAACAATCGTTTTGAATCAATGGGAGATCTCAGTATCAATCCCTTCAAACTCTTGCATCTGCTTAAAGCCACATAGATTTGACCAGCAGCAAAGGCTGCATTGGCATCGATGACCACCCGGTCAAAAGTTAAACCCTGACTTTTATGAATGGTGATGGCCCATGCCAGTTTCAAAGGAATTTGCGTGAACGTACCCAATAGATTCTCTTTAATTTCCTGGGTTTGCGCATCGATGGTGTAGGAATAATTGTGCCATTCCACCATTCCGGTTTCAACGACTTCACCATCAGTACATTGTACGACTACAGCCTCCGCATCAAGTGCGACAATGGTTCCGATTCTGCCATTGTAAAAACGTTTTTCCCTGCTGACATCATTTCTGGCAAACATGACTTGTGCACCCACCTTGAGTTCCAGCACCAACTCCGTTGGAAAAGCATACTCAGGGAAAAGACCCGAGACTTCGGCTGAAAAAAAAGTGGAAGCACCAGGCAATTTATTCAATTGTTGATCATTGATTTGCCTGGCTTGATTGTTGTGGGTGGTTAATATAACACAGCCATCAGCCAACTCATAATCCGGATGGTAGCATTTTTCCAAAAGCTTCATACCGGCCGAATCCAAACAGTTTTCCCGTACCTGATTCAATAATTGGATGAATTTCTGATCTTTTTGTCTGAAAATATGATTCAGTTCGATGGTCACATAGGGAATTTTGCTTAAAACATGGCTGCTGAAGAAAAAAGGAGTGGGGTAGTGCCCCTTCAACAACTGCCAATCTGAATCAGTGACCACAGGAGCCAACTGGCAAATGTCACCTATCATCAATACCTGAACGCCACCAAATGGCAGGTTGTGTTTTCTGTACCTTCTCAGAACCCGATCCACAGCATCCAATAAATCCGCCCGTACCATACTGATTTCATCAATAATGAGCACATCCATTCGACGAATGATGCGTATCTTTTCCTTGTTGAATTTATTGATATCAATTTGCTTGTTACCGGCATCCTGTTTGCTGGAAACGGGCAATATTTGTGGCCCAAAGGGCAATTGGAAAAAGGAGTGTAAGGTTACGCCACCAGCATTGATGGCCGCCACACCTGTAGGCGCGGTCACGACGATTTGCTTGGAAGACCGTTCTCTGAATTGTCTTAGAAATGTGGTTTTGCCAGTTCCTGCCTTTCCTGTCAAAAAAAGATGACTTCCTGTGAATTCAATGAATTCGTATGCCAGTTGAATTTGTGGAATATCTGAGAAATACTGATTGGTCATTAAATCATAGTTAATATATACATAATGCAAATATAATATATTTTACATTAAAAAGCGCCAAAGGTTCAAGATTTTAACCATCTTCTTATTTTTGTGTCTGCCCGATTGGGAATGGCATGTCGAATCAAGCGTTTAAAATCAGCACGATGCGATTTTAAATGCGGATTGAAAGGATAATCCAACAAGTCAGGCCACATGTGGGCAATCAAATCGTGGTATAGCTTGAAATTCGGAGCCGATCTCTCAGACAATGGAAAAGCGTTCATCAGTTCAAGCAGCAGCCGACAATTAAAAGGACTGACTTCATCTCTTGCAATATCTTGTTCTGCAGGGAATTGAGCCCCCCAATTTCCTATACGCTGCTCCCAATACAACAAATCGCCAATGGAGAAATAGCCCATGGGATTGCGATCAAAGTCCTGCATCCAGGACGCAATTTCAACCCGAAACATTTCCGGAACACGGTTTTTCCCGTACAACAAAAATTGCAACTCATCCAAGGTATATTTCAAACCTTGATGTTTGCCATATTTGTCAAAATAATTGCGGCAAATCTCGCTTCCATTTCCATTGATATTGATGCGTTGATCGTTGGTTTCCAAATGATTATAAATAATAGAACTTTTGGGCAGACACCTGGGATTGGTCACATTGGTTCGAATTTGTTGCCAAAACCAATCCGGCACATTCTCTTGCGGCAAATGGTGTACTTCAAACGAGAATCCACATTGTTCGGACATTGATTTTGGGATCTGAATATCCGGATGGTTTTCATCCATGCCATCCAATTGCTGCACATAACACTGAATATCATCCAGATGGTTTCTGGCAGCTGCCAACAATAGCCTGCTGTCCCAGCCTGATGTAACGGGCAACATCAAAGATGATTGACGGATCAAAGCCTGATAGGTACCTTGTAGCAGACGACATATCAAGGACAACTGTGCTTCACGATTTTCCACAACAGGTGCCACGGCATGATTGGGGTAAAAGCGGACAGGAGCAGCTTGTTTGGTATCAAAATAGTGATTGGGGAGCAAATGGTAACAATCTTCGTAAATGGTTTGTTGCCCTATCCAGGCACTTTCACCACGAATATAGGCCTCTGATTGCAGAAATTCTGTCAGATATGCCTCCGTTTTCAGGGCCAGTGGGTGCTGCTTTTTGAGCAGTTCAGGTTGCGAGGCAAAATGGAAGAATTGGTTGACATATCTGTAAAAAATGGTTCGAAAGCCGCATGCATCTGTAAACAATCGGACGGTACCATTCTCGATGGCAATAAGTGCCCAACGACCTGAAAATGGCTTTGTTGTCGTAAACAAATCATCAAAACCATCAAAATGCGTCCAGACATCATCAATAAGCTCCTGCGTTGTTTTATTTGGTTTCAATGGATCAAAGAACAAACCAAGAATGACCAACGCTTTTTGACCTTCAACACGGCATTTATATGGCAAGTCCTGATGTACAGACAAAAAGTACCCTGCCGGCAATTCCTCAATCTTCCAATAAGCATTGGGTTGATAGGGTTTGTCCGAACAAAGAAATTGGCGCCTGAATAACCATTTGTCCATAACTCGAGTTTTCATATTGGATAGGTGCAAAATTGGGGAAAAAAACGATACAGGCTTTCCTTATCTTCATTTTTTTGGTAGATTTGATGAACAAATACAACTTATGAAATTTTTAGGCATTATTCCGGCACGATACGCATCGACCAGATTTCCGGGGAAACCCTTGGTGGATATTGGTGGAAAATCAATGATCCAACGTGTGTATGAGCAAGTCTCATTATGTTTGGATGAAGTTTGGGTCGCAACAGACGATCTGCGCATCAAAGAAGCGGTTGATGCATTTGGCGGGCGTTGTATGATGACCTCCGATCAGCACAAAAGCGGTACAGACCGTTGTTTGGAAGTCGTCAACAAGTTGAATACAACCTTCGATGTGGTCATCAACATTCAGGGGGACGAACCCTTTATTCAACCAGCGCAAATCGAATTGTTGAAAAACTGCTTTGTTCAATACCCACAAACGCAGATTGCAACATTGGTCAAACCTTTTTCCAAAACCGATGAATGGGCAACACTCAGCAATCCAAATTCACCCAAAGTGGTGTTGAACAGCTTTATGGAAGCCCTTTATTTCAGCCGTTCCGTCATTCCTTATCTTAGAAATGAGCCCAAAGAAAACTGGTTGAATGTACATACTTTTTACAAGCACATCGGCTTGTATGCCTATTTGCCCAAAACGCTTTCAGAAATCGCAGCATTGCCCATGTCGACCTTAGAAAAATCGGAATCGCTGGAACAACTCCGTTGGTTGGAAAATGGATATAAAATCCAAACCGCTGTGACCAACATCGAAAATCTGGCCGTGGATACCCCGGAAGATTTGGCCTTGGTCAGACAATTTTTCATGCAAAACAACGTTTGATCATGAGTTTCATACAGCATTTGTCATGTTTATAAACCCTCAGGCATCCCTGCTTAAATTGCCCAGAATTTTTGATGAAAGGGGTAATCTATCCTTTATCGAAGCCAACCGGCACATTCCTTTTGAAATGAAGCGGGTGTATTGGCTGTACGATGTACCCGGCGGTGAAAAAAGGGGAGGGCATGCCTATAAAACGACGCACGAATGCATCATTGCCTTGTCAGGAAGCTTCGACATCAAAGTGAACAACGGGGATGAATGGACCACTTACTCGCTCAACCGCTCTTATTTGGGTTTGTATCTGCCTCCCATGCATTTTCGGATGTTGGACAATTTCTCAACCAATTCATTTTGTTTGGTTTTATCATCCAATTTGTATGATGAACAAGATTACTTGTATGATTTTGAACAATTTAGGTCTTTGAAACCATGAAGCCCATGCCAACTGTTGAAGACTGCCTTTTGTTGCAACTGAATAAAATATATTACAGAGAAGGAAATCTAACGCCGATCACCGGTGGAATGGACATTCCTTTCAACATAGAGCGGGTTTTTTACATTTATGATGTTCCAGGAGGCGAAGACAGGGGAGCACACGCCCACAAAACCTGTCATCAGATGATTGTTGCTGCTTCGGGAGCTTTCGATGTGGTCCTGAAAGACGGCTTTCAAACCAAGCAAGTGCGGCTGGACAGACCCTACATGGGCTTGTACATTCCTCCTGGCATCTGGGCTCAGGAAATTGGTTTTTCATCCGGTTCAGTATGTCTGGTATTGGCATCGCATCCATACGATGAATCCGATTATATTCGGGTCTATGAGACGTATTTAAATGAGGTTGCATCAAAAAAACAATGATGGTTTTACTGGAATCACAACACGAACGCTTTCAGTTGGAAAACAAGCAGCTCTTGACTTCTTTTCATGGGTTGGAATTTTCCAGGTTAAACAGTGACCGCTGTGACCAGGTGAAGCACTTGCTGTTTGCTGAGGGTAAAATCCAAATTGGCATTTCTCTGGGAATCGCAGGTCGGGAATGGAAAAGCCCTTTTTCTGCGCCCTTTGGCGGATTCACCATGCTTCAGGGAAACGACCCTGGTATGAAGCAGGTGGATGAGCTGATGGATGCCTTCGTTGCATATGCCATTCAAAACAAAGTGGAAAAATGCAGCATTACTTTTCCACCCATCTTTTACAATCCTTCATTGATAAGCAAGGTTCAAAGTGCCTGTTTCAGCGTTGGTTTCAAACAAACAGCCTTTGAAATCAATGCGGCCATAAACTTGAAGGGGGAATCTTTGGACAGCCTTTTGGACAAGTATTCGAGAAATGCCACAAGGGCTTACAAATACCACATGAGCCTGCCCCATGTCTGCCAAAAGCACACCGATGTTTCCGGCATGATGAAGGCATTCGAAATGATTAAAAAGAACAGAGCGTCAAAAGGTTACGGCTTAAGCATGGACGATGAACGCTTTTATCAAACCATTCAAACCGTACCCGTAGAGGCGTTTGTTTTGTCGTCAGGTGGAACCGATTTGGCTTCGGCCGTTGTGTTTCTTCATCAAAACCGGATTGCCCAGGTTGTTTATTGGGGCGATGTACCCAACCCATTCGAGAAAAGTGTCATGTCGACATTGAATTTTCACCTTCAAAAAGAATATCTTGCACGAAATTTTGATTGGATTGACATCGGAACGTCCATGATTGATGGGCACCCCAATTACGGTTTGTGCGATTTTAAAGACAGCATCGGTTGTGACGGATTCCCAAAACTTACGTTAGAATGGTCTTATGAGTCCAAACCGGATAAAAACATACTGCAGGTTGAATGAATTTGTCAAACCTCAATGCCTTCAAACCATGAAAAGATTGACCAAAATATATGCTTATTTGAGAATTCAAAAGTATCGTTTTCTGTCCAAATCGGGAAACGTGCATAAACGTTTATCGCTGTTGCAACCACTTCTTTTTCAGGGAAATGGAAAAGTTAACATTGAAGGAAATGTGCAACTGGGCGTGGAAGATGCCCCAGGATTTTGGTCTGGATATACCTATTTTGAAGCCAATGGCGCTGAAGGAGTCATTGATTTGAAGCATGGTGTGGTGATCAACAACAATGCCGCCCTGATTGCAGACAATGCCTCCATCACGATTTTGGAAGACAGCATTTTGGGCATGCATGTGTCCATCATGACCAGCGATGGGCATCGGTTGGAAGCAGACCGTCGCCATGAAGCAGACCGGACATGTTTGCCGGTACATATTGGAAAGCAGGTTTTTATTGGCGATCAGGTGGTTGTTTTGAAGGGGGTACACATCGGAGATCGGACTGTTATTGGTGCCGGATCTGTGGTCACCAAAGATATTCCGGACAACGTTGTTGCTGCCGGGAATCCCTGCCGCATCATCCGCTCACTGTCCTAAACTGATTCATTCGGATTCATGGAAACGCGCCCAAATTCTTTCAACCAAATCGTCCGTTCCACCACCATTTTTGGCGGTTCACAACTGGGAACGATGATTTTGAGCATCTTGCGAACGAAGATTCTGGCCGTTATTTTAGGGAGAAGCGGGGTAGGTTATTTGGGACTTCTTCAATCCATTGTTGATTTTGTTAAATCGCTTTCAGGTCTTGGCTTGAGCTTCAGTGCGGTGAAAGATGTTGCCGTTGCATCGGGCAGCAACGACAGTGAAAAAATATCGCAAACACTGACCATGATGCGCAGATGGCTGTATTTAACCAGCCTGCTTGGATTGCTGCTGACCATCCTTTTTGCGCCGGCCATCAGTCGGTTGTTTTTTGACAACTACAGTGAAAGTGCCAACATCAGCCTGCTTTCTATTTGCGTTTTTTCGGCCATTTTATCTTCAGGTAAATTATCTATACTACAGGGATTCAGAAAGATATCTTGGCTGGCTCAAGCGTCCTTTTTCAGTGCTTTGGGCAGCTTGATGATTTCCGTTCCTTTGTATTTGTGGCTGCATCAACAGGGCATTCTTCCGGCCCTGATACTTAGCACATTATTGACCTTAATCATCACCTGGCTGTACACCGGTCGAATCAAATACACCAAAGCCAATCAAACCTGGGCAGAAACGCTCCGAAAGGGCAAAGGCATGGTTGAGCTGGGCGTTTATTCGATGGTGGCAGGTCTGATTGGAACGGCTACCATGTTGGCAATCAGGGGGTTTATACTTCAATCAAACAATGAAGAAACCTTGGGTTTGTATCAGGCGGTCTGGTCCATCTCCAATGTGTACATCGCAGCCATTCTGAGTTCCATGGGCGCCGATTTTTACCCAAGGTTGTGTGAAGTCAACCAGCATTCAAAACGGTTGGTAGAATTGACCAACGAGCAGTTAAAATTCACCCTGCTTTTTGTAGCCCCTTGCTTTATATTGATGCTGTTGTTGGCAAGGCCAATCCTGAATATTCTTTACTCAGGCGCATTTGAACAGGCAACCGAATTTTTGAGGTATCAGCTGGCAGGAACCTTTTTCAAAGTATTGATATGGCCGGTTGGGTACATTCTTTTGGCAAAAAATAAAGGCAAACGTTTTTTATTGGTCGAAGTTGTTTGGCATGTCGCGTATTTGGGAGCAACGGTTGCTTTTTGGCCTTACATGGGCTTGAATGCAGCAGGTTTGGCCTTTTTGCTGGCTTATATTGTCTATATTCCAATGGTTTATGCGCTGGTCAAACCCCTTTGTGGATTTCGTTTGGATCAAAAGAATTTGTTTTTAATCTTCGGGAACAGCGTATTTTTCGCGGTTTCCTTTTGTTTACTGAAATTCGATGTCATTTACGCCAAACCCATCGCCGGATTGTTGTTTGTCATCAGCATCGTCTGGTCTGTGATGGAAATACACCGGATGATTCCCATTTCCAGGTGGGGTGACATCTTGAAAAAAATCATCAAACGCAGGTTTCAAAAATGAACAAAGATCCATTCAATAAACCTTTGGTTTCTGTCATTTTGGTCACGTATAACCAAAAAATGTACATTGGGAAAGCCATTGAAAGCATTCTGATGCAGGAGTGTGGATTTGATTTTGAATTGCTAATCGGAGATGATGCCTCCACAGACGGTACGCTGGAAATATGCCGGCATTACCGTGACGAAAACCCACAACGCATTCAGTTGCATGCAAACGCTGAAAATAAAGGTTTCTTGAACAACTATTTTGATTTGTTGTCGAAAGCGCGTGGCACTTATTTGGCCGATTGTGGCGGCGATGATTACTGGCTGGACCCCAAAAAATTGGACAAACAGGTTGGATTTTTAGAAAGCCACCCGAATTACGGCATGGCCACAGGGAACTGGCTCATTTTGAACGAATCAGACCAATCTCAGGAATACCCCAAATCGCATGTTGCTGAGGGTTGGGACGACGCTTTGATGACCGGGAAGGAAGCGGTTGCGCACTATATCCATGGAAATCGGATTCCAAAAGTATTGCTGGCAGCTGCTTGTTTCAGAAAAGATTGGGTGATGGAAGCCTACCAAAAACGGATGGATTTGTTCAGGGGGCAATTTGCGACCTGCGAAGATTTGCCCATCACACTGTCGTTGTTGATAAAAGGTCCCATCTATGTTTTTCCGGATACATTTGCGGTGTATCGACTGTTGAAAAATTCAGTCAGTCACTCGGAAAATACGACGGAATGGATTCAGACATTTTACTTTCGAACCTACCAACAGACTTGTCTTCTGGCTTTGCATTATCAGATTCCGACCCAACGAATTGCGTCCTACATTCAATCGCAAAGCAACAATTTTGCGCTACATGCTTTTTTGTCAAACAGCAGCAGCTTCATGGATCAGCTTCTGGATTTTCATCGAAAATCGCAACTACCCATTGGTTTCAAAATGCGGTATTTTCATCGATTAATACATTTTCCATCCGGAATTCAAAAGGCATTAAGATATTTTTTATCAAAGTATTATGAGTCAAAATAACAAAAACATATTGTTCTTGAGTTCCAATTTTCCCGAACCGGGAGGCATTGAAATGGTCACCAACATGTTGGCCGATTATTTTTGTACTCATGGAATCCTGACCCACATTTTAACCATGAAAAAAAATGTTGCTCAGGTGCATTCACAGAACAACGCGCTTTTGAAAATTGTTTCGATGCCGGGAACACTCAATGATGCCGGGAATCGTGCTTTTATCCAGAATTACATGCTGGAAAACGGCATTCAATCAGTGATCAATCAAGGCGCATTTTCAAACTTTTACTTAGACTGGGAAACACCATGGAAGCTTCATACTATCAACACCTTACACGGAAAACCTTTTTGGGAAATGGATGCAGTATGTCATGCAACCTATCCTATGATATGGAACGAATATGGTTCGAAAAGTGAAAAAATCAAAGGACTTTTAAAAAAGTCATTGATTCACCTGCATCCTGGACTCGCTTTTCCCACTTTAAAGCATGCGTATCGGGTGCAGATTGAAGCGGCATCCAGATATGTGGTTTTGGATCCTTCATTCAAACGTCTGTTGGAGCAAAAATTATACAAGGGTGTGCCTCATCCAAACATTGTCTGTATCGAGAACCCCATGCCCGACAGACAGGTAACTTTGGAACAAAAAAACAAAACCGTGTTGTTTGTTGGCAGGCTTATTCGCAGTTCCAAAAGAGTTGACAGACTATTGAAAATGTGGAAAATCATGGAACCTTTGCACCAGGATTGGTCGTTAACCATCGTCGGAGATGGGCCGGATAAAGCGCGCTTGGTGGGTTTGTCAAATCAATTGAATCTGGAAAGGGTTGAATTTACCGGAACCCAACCAGCATCAGCCTATTACAAAACGGCATCCATTTTGTGTTTGACTTCATCCTTTGAAGGGATGCCACTGGTTGTGAGGGAAGCTCAGCAATACGGAACGGTTCCCCTTGTGTACGACTGCAGTCCGGCCATGAAAAATCTCATTGAAAATAGGGTAGATGGCATCATTGTCCAAGCTTTCAAACAAAAACAGTTTGTCCATGCATTGGATCAATTGATGTCCGATGATGGCTATTTGAAAAAAATGTCATTGAACGCACATCAATCCATTAAAGTAAAGTGCAAAGATCATCTGGAAGTGGTGGGCAACAAATGGTTGGCTTTATTAGAGGAACTTGAGCACAACACGGGCAATTCTCCAAAGTCCACGACCACCCAAACCTTCATATAAATACTGTAGCCGCAGAAAAACTGTGGCAGGAAACCGACCTTGCTTTGGCAACTGCAGCAGGGCTTTTTCGAGGTATTTTTTTCCAAGTTCGCCCTGACCTTCCCGACGTATTTGTGTAGCGAGTGTTGTGATTTTATAACACAAAGCACGTTGAAGTCTGACTTTTTCAAGGTTGTTTGGCCTTTTTTCGATGGTCGCACGAATTTTCATCAACGCAGCGAATAAAATCTCATGGTCTTTGGAATAGGTGTTTCCACTGATGGAGTGTTGGTGTGCATGGACTTCGTACAAGGGTTTTCCCCGCATCCACATCAGATCATTGGTCAACAACATGACCCGAAACCCAAATTCCAGATCTTGCCAACGCATCAAATCCTCGACCCAGGGTCCCGTTTTTTCAGGCAAAGTTCTTTTAATACAGACATTGTGGGTACAGACAAGAATGTCATACAATTGATCGGCTGGATCGACAGAAATATAATGTGGCCTTTTGGTGTAACGGCCGTTCGGAAATACAATTTGGTAAGGAAACGCCATGGCTTTCGGGAAGGATTGGGAAGCTAATTGATTCACAATGCGGTTGATACAATCCGGATACATCAAATCGTCAGAATCAAAAAACATCAGGTAATCGCCGGTAGCCAATGACATTCCAATATTTCTGGCCACATTTGCACCCCTTTTAAACTCCTGATATACAGACACTTTAAAAAAGCCATCATCGTGCAGCGCCTGAAACTGCAGCAAAAGCTGCATGGATTGATCGGTCGATCCATTGTCGACCAAAACCAGTTCAATGGGACGATACGTTTGCTCCCAAATGCTGTTGAGCATGGCAGGCAACAACTTCTCACGATTTAATACAGGAACAATGATTGAAATAAGCGGAGATTGTCCAAATGTTTCCATGATACCCAATTCGTGTTTTGACAAAAATACGATAAAATGATTACATTTGTTTCAAAAGTGTGCAAATGACCTTACAATGGCTGATCTCCACTTGCGGTGAACGCGTTCAATTACTGGAACACCTGCTGATGGCTCCAATGCCCGATGTCTCATACGTTGTTTCCGTTCAAAACCTGAATCATGCATTTCCAACCATTCCTGAGTTTTGCAAAAGACCGGATGTTTCTATTCACTTTTTGGAAGGAGATGGTTTGAGTAGAAACAGAAATCATGCCTTGCAGCATTCGAATGCAGATATTGTGGTCATTGCCGATGACGATATCGCGCTTCAACCATCCTATGTACAAAACATCATCCGCAGTTTTGAATTGAACCCGAAAGTGGACATCGGTTGCTTTCAAATTCAGACGACAGACACCGGAAAGCCTTATAAAAGCTATCCTGCAGCAGCAAAGAAATTAACCACAATGGCTGCATTAAAACAAGTCAGCTCCATTGAAATTGCGTTCAGAAGGGCAGCAGTGACCGATGCCGACATCCGTTTTGATGAACGTTTCGGCTTGGGTCGAACGGCAAATAGCGGAGAGGAATTGCTCTTTCTGCATGATTGTGTACACAAGGGACTGAACATTCATTTTTTTCCACAGTACATCGTGGAGCATCCTTCCAAAAGCAGTGTCAATCAGACCTCTGCCTTTGATCCCAAAAGATTGTTCGTATCCGGGGCACAAAACTATGTTCTGTATGGAAAAGGGGCTTATTTCAGGCATTTTCTGGCTGCCATCAAA
This sequence comes from uncultured Bacteroidales bacterium, assembly GCA_964472175.1. Classification (GTDB taxonomy): domain Bacteria; phylum Bacteroidota; class Bacteroidia; order Bacteroidales; family UBA1402; genus UBA8389. Next base: position 47,160 of record CAYYJF010000003.1, read on the forward strand.
AGGTTTTCCGCATTGAAAAAAAACGGATTAACCTTCACACAATTTATGAAGTTTAAGAATGAAGGCTGTGCTTACATTCGTTTGCACAGATAGCCAAGGCGATACACATCAAACAAAAACAAATTTGGGTGCTTTCCCAACAAATTCCTGCGCATCAACGATGCTGTCAAGGTAAATTTCCATGCAAAAAGTCTATTTAACCGGCAGGAAACCAACCTATTGTACACACGAAAAAGTTTGATTTCTTCTTGCAATTCGAGGTTGTCACAGAAGGGTGGCATCTGATATTTCATGGCAGCGACCAGGCTTTTTTCCAGAAAAGCCAAGCTTGTCTCCAAGCCATTATGTATCAGCTGATTGTCAATATGAAGAATGGGAATCCCTGCTTTTTTTAACACATATCCGTATAAGGTATCTTCATGCCCGTAATCTTTGATGCCCTCGTCAAACGGGAATCTCTCATAGACAGACCGATGCAACAGCAAATTGACGGAAGACAATGATTTCCAGGGTTGTTTGTTTCGCTCAAAAGCCGAAGTATTTTCGCGTTTGATTCCATACACCCACCTAAGCAACTTGTCTTTTTCGGGCTTATCCTTTTGATAGGTAACAGCACCGGCAACCACCTGATTCGTTGGAATCGCCTGCAAGTATTGTTCAATAAAAGCAGGGTGGGTGACTTCCAGATCACAATCAAGAAACAAGAGCCAATCGTAGATGGCCATTTTTGCCAATTGGTTCCTGCATCGGGCAGCGCCCTGATTCACCTCCGATTTCACAAACCTGCAATGCGACAGTTGTTCAATGACTTTGTTTTCATCCATAAACTTGCTGGAAGCATCGTCCATGACCAAAATTTCAAATGAAATGCAGGCCTTTTTACATAGTTCATGCAAATCGGCCACCAAACCACTGCAATTGTAGTTATACTCTGGGATTAAAATTGAAATCATGGTACAGGTATCTGATAATAGACAAAGATAAGAGAAATATCATTCTTGTGAGTCCTGTAAAAAACCTGTACTTTTGTTTCACTTTTATACACGCATGTTACCCATAGAACATACCCCATTAAAGCTCAGACATACCTTCCACATGGATGTGTATGCAAACTATTGGTTTGATTTTTCTTCCATCGGGGAGTTGAAAGAAATACTAACCGACGAATCCTATCGTCATCTGCCCAAAATGGCCATTGGCGGAGGTAGCAACCTGCTGTTTCTAAAGGATTATCCTGGAATGCTCCTCCATTCAAGCATCAAAGACATTGAATGCCTGGAAGAAAACGAGCGCCATTTTCTGATTCGGGCAGGATCTGGAATCAATTGGGATGCCTTTGTTGAAACCTGTATCCAGAACGGCTGGTACGGTTTGGAAAATCTCTCCGGTATACCAGGTGAAATTGGTGCCGGGCCGGTACAAAACATCGGCGCGTACGGTGCTGAAGCCAAGGATTTCATCCATTCCGTAGAAGTGCTGCATGTTGATACCCTGGAAACCCAAATACTCAGCAATGAAGACTGTCAATTTGGGTATCGGGACAGCATTTTCAAACACGAATTGAAAGACAAATGCGTTGTTTGTTATGTCACGTATCGGTTGAATAAACACTTCAACCCAAATGTACAATATAAAGATTTGCAGCAAGTTATCGGTTCAGAAAACAACCTCACCGCAAGTGCATTGAGAGATGCTGTATTGGAAATCCGGAACAAAAAACTGCCCAACTGCGATGAAGTTGGCAATGCAGGTAGTTTCTATACCAACCCCATTGTCAGCCGAGCCCAGTTTGAAGCACTGAAGCTTCAATATCCCGACATCTCCGGTTATGAACAATCCAATGGTACCTACAAAGTTTCGGCGGCCTGGTGCATTGATCAGGCCGGCTGGAAAGGCAAAAGCCTTGGAAATGCCGCTGTTCACGACAGGCAGGCATTGGTCTTGATCAATCCTGGTGAAGCCACCTCCCAAGACATTCTGAACCTCAGCCACCAGATTGTGGAAGATGTTCAGGCAAAATTCGGCATCGTATTGGTTCCTGAAGTCCTTATGATTTAATTTGAATCCAATGAAAATCACGTTTTTAGGCACCGGAACATCGACAGGAAACCCCATGTTGCTTTGCAACTGTCGGGTATGTACCTCCACGAATCCAAAGGATATCAGACTTCGTTCCTCTGTCTTGATTGAAGATCATGGCACTCAAGTTTTGATTGATTGCGGCCCTGATTTCAGACAACAAGCCCTTCGTGCCAACATCAAGCATTTGGATGGCGTGTTGATTACACATGAACACTATGATCATGTGGGTGGTCTGGACGACATGAGACCCTATTGTCTGTATGAAGAAATGCCCGTTTTTTCAGACATTCAAGTACTAAACCGACTAAAAATACTGATGCCATACAGCTTCAGGGACAATCCATATCCTGGTGTACCCTTGTTTAGGCTTCACCCGGTTCAAAAAGATTCATTTTTCATCAAACAATTGGAGATCAAGCCCATACATCTGATGCATTTCAAGCTTCCCGTTCTTGGATTCAGGATAGGAGACATGGCTTATCTCACCGATTTTAACGCCATATCCGACGAAGAAATTCAAAAATTATCTGGTTGCAAACTGTTGATTGTGGACGCTTTAAGACATGAAAAGCACATCTCACACAACAGCCTGGAAGAAGCCTTGTCTGTAATCAATCAAGTGCAACCCGAAAAAGCATTTTTAATCCACATGAGCCATGACATGGGCTTGCACGAGGAAATGAATGCAGCGCTTCCTGAACACATTCGGCTCTCATTCGATGGTTTGATCATCGATACAGAGAAAAAGTGATTTACCCTGCACACTGTCTTTTTTTTTCTTATTTTTGTAGTAAAACCAATGTATAAAAACTTAATCCATATCGTATGAAATTCATTGCTTCCAGTTCTGCGTTATTGAGTCATCTTCAGGCTATTAGCCGGGTTATCAATTCCAAAAACACGCTGCCGATTTTAGATTGTTTTCTATTGAAAATTGAAGGACGCACACTTACGGTAACGGCTTCTGATACGGAAACAACCCTGGTGACCACTCTGGATTTGATTGAATCGGATGGAGACGGAACATTCGCCATCCCTTCGAAAACCTTGTTGGATTCTTTGAGAGAGTTGTCTGAACAGCCTTTGACCGTTGATATCAACGAAAACAATTTGGAAATCACCATTTGGTATCAAAACGGTAAATATAAATTCATCGGACAAAGCGGCGATGAGTATCCCAAATTGAAAGAACTCAAAGAAGGAGGAAATTTGGTACTTGCGGCATCCACCTTATTGAGCGGCATCAATTCAACTTTATTTGCCTCTGCCGACGACGAACTCAGACCAGTAATGAATGGGGTGGTCTTGGACATCACCACCGAAGACCTCACTTTTGTTGCCTCGGATGCCCACAAACTGGTTCGTCTGAAAAATTCATCCATAAAGGGCGAAAGCAACGTGGTGCTGATCATTCCCAAAAAGCCTGCCGTGTTGTTAAGAGCCATCCTGCCAAAAGAAACCGGAGAAGTGGTCATTGCCTACGATGAAAACAATGTGGTCTTCAAACTGTCCAATTATACAGTTTATTGCCGCTTGGTCGAAGGCCGCTTCCCCAATTACAATGCCGTGATTCCTCAAAACAATCCGTATAAGATCCTGGTCGATCGGGTGACACTTTTAAACACCTTGAAACGTGTCTCCATTTTTGCGAATCAAGCCAGTAGCCTGGTAAAATTGGCCATCACCAACAATCAAATCGAATTGACCACCCAAGATATTGACTTTTCGACTTCTGCCGAAGAAACCATTCCCTGTCAGTTTGAAGGCGAAAAAATCAGCATTGGCTTCAAAGCTCAATACATCATTGACATTGTATCCAATTTGAGTACCAACGAAATCATTCTGGAATTGGGCGACCCCTCCAGAGCCGGATTGTTTATCCCTGCCAACAATGAACCCAATGAGGATTTGTTGATGTTGTTAATGCCCATGCTGTTGAACGATTAAAACGACGAAATGCAATTATTTTTAAAAAATCCTTTGGTATTTTTGGATCTTGAAACAACGGGTATCAATGTAAACAGCGATCGGATTGTAGAGATGTCCTATTTGAAAGTTTACCCGAACGGAAAAGAAGAGACGAAAACATATCGGGTAAACCCTGGAATGCCAATCCCCAAGGAAGCATCTGACATACACCATATTACCGACGAAGATGTTGCCAATTGCCCCACATTCAGACAAATTGGACAAAGCATTGCAAATGACATCGAGGGATGTGATCTGGCTGGTTTCAACTCCAACAGATTCGACATTCCGATGCTTGCAGAAGAATTTTTGCGCAATGACATCGACATCGATCTGAGCAAGCGAAAATTCATTGACGTGCAGGTTATTTTCCACAAAATGGAACAAAGAACCCTGAGTGCGGCTTACAAATTTTATTGTGGGATGGAGTTGGAAGGTGCACATGGCGCTGAAGCCGATACCAAAGCGACTTATGAAGTACTTAAATCTCAATTGGACAGATATTCTGAACTGAAAAATGAGGTCGATTTCCTTGCCGCATTTTCAACATTCAACAAAAATGTCGATTTTGCCGGAAAAATGGTGTACAACGACAAAGGCATCGAAGTCTTCAATTTTGGAAAGTATAAAGACATTCCGGTAGAAGATGTACTAAAAAAAGACTCTGGTTATTTCGGATGGATGATGCAAGGCGACTTTTCCTTAAACACGAAAAATGTACTGACCAGAATTCGTTTGCGCACATTAACTAAATAACATGCTGAAAGACAAACACATACTATTGGGTATTTCGGGAGGAATTGCTGCCTACAAGACACCTGAACTGATTCGTCTGTTTGTCAAGGCAGGTGCTCAGGTGCGCGTTGTTGCCACCAAAAATGCATTGGAATTTGTCACAGAATTGACTTTGCAAACGGTCTCAAAAAACGAGGTTTACACAGACACCTTTGCAAAACAAAATGAATATTCAACAGAACACATTGCTTTGAATGATTGGGCAGATGTGCTCCTGGTTGCTCCGGCTACAGCAAACATCCTTGGTAAGTTTGCATCCGGCATTGGAGATGACGCCCTGTCCACTTCGTTTTTGGCTTTTAACAAGCCTGTCTTTGCGGCACCGGCTATGAATACGAAAATGTTCAACAACGCTGCTGTTCAAAACAACATGGATTTGTTGAAAAAAAGGGGGATTCAATTCATTGAACCCACCGAAGGTGTTTTGGCTTGCGGTGACTACGGGAAAGGCAGAATGGCCGATCCTGAAAGCATTTTCAATCGCATCTATCAGCACGTTCAAAAGTCTCAAAGCCTCCTCGGGCAGAAAATTCTGATCACAGCAGGTCCGACTTACGAAAAAATTGATCCGGTACGGTTTATCGGAAACTTTTCAACAGGAAAAATGGGTTTTGCTTTGGCCGAAGCCTGTGCAAGCAGGGGCGCTGAAGTCATTCTGGTTTCAGGACCTGTTTCGCAAAAAACCATCCACCCAAACATACACAGAATGGATGTGGTAGGGGCAGATGAGATGTATCGTGCTACTGTTGAGTCATTTGCAAATGTCAATGCCGCCATCCTATGTGCAGCAGTGGCCGATTTTACGCCGGAAACGGTGTTCGATTCCAAGAAAAAAAGAGGGGAGGACGACTTAATCGTTCGCCTGAAACCAACCAAAGACATTGCTGAAGCCTTGGGCAAAAGCAAAAAAAAGGGACAGGTTTTGGTCGGTTTTGCTTTGGAAACTGACAACGAGCTTGTGCATGCCACCTCAAAACTCAAACGCAAAAATCTGGATTTCATCGTGTTGAATTCATTAAACAACCCGGGGGCAGGTTTTATGCATGACACCAACCAAATCACCATCATTCAACAAAATGGTGAAACGGAGACCTATCCGCTGAAATCAAAAACGGAGGTTGCATACGATATCATCAATGCATTGGAGAAACTGCTTTAAAATGGCTTTCATGGCATCAAGACTAAGCTTCTTACTTCTTATTAATTGCTTCGTAACCAGCCTCTTTGCACAAGAGCTTAACTGTACGGTTCAAGTCAATACGCAACAGATTTCTGGTACGGACAAAATGGTCTATGATCGGTTTCAGAATGCCGTTGAAGCCTATATGAACAGCACCAAATTTTCGGATATAGCCTACAACGATCAAGAAAAGATCAACTGCTCTTTGCTGTTTGTTTTCAAGAAAAGAGAAGGCAACAAGCACAGTTGTGAGATGCAAATCAAAAGCTCCAGACCCATCTACGGCAGTTCCTACACGACCAGCCTTCTGAGCTTCAAAGAAAACTGTACTTTTGAATTTGAAGAAAGGAAAACCCTTACTTTTCAACAAAACACCGTTGATGATGAACTCACAGCCACATTGAATTTTTGGGCTTATGTGATGTTGGGACTGGATTTCGACAGTTTCGAATTGTATGCTGGCGATCTGTATTTTCAAAAAGCCAAAGATCTGGTTCAAATGGCCCAATCGTTTGGAGACAACTGGAAATCCCAACAGGACAAAAATCACTGGGGATGGACCAATGCCCTCACAAATGAAAATCAAAAGCCCATGCGCACCTTAAGCTATAAATATCACCGGGAAGGGCTGGATTCCATGCATCTAAAGGTTGATTTGGGACGAATCAAAATCATGCAATCCATCCAACTCATCGGTGCTGTAAAACGGAATCAACCCAATTCACCACTCCTTTCGAACTTTATTGAAACCAAAGTAGATGAATTGACAAAAATTTACGCAGCAGCTTCTGAAGAGGAAGCCAACCAGGCAATGGTCCTGCTTCAGGGTCTGTTCCCGAGCTATTCAAATAAGTTACAAAGCATCAAAACGCGACCTTAAATGCTACTGAATCTACACGTTGAGCATTATGCATTGATTGACCAGCTGGATTTAAATTTTCAAAGCGGGTTGTCTGTCATTACGGGTGAAACAGGGGCCGGGAAATCCATATTATTGGGCGCATTGGGTCTGTTGCTCGGTCAAAGAGCCGATACCAAAGTCATTCAAGATGGCAAAAGCAAATGTATTTCTGAAGCCACCTTTGACATTGCAAATGATGACCTGGAATCCTATTTTACAGATCACGATCTGGAATATGATTCAAACCTTTGCACCATTCGAAGGGAATTGCATCAAAACGGAAAAAGCAGGGCTTTTGTCAACGATTCTCCCGTTTCATTGACACAACTGAAAGATTTAAGTGGAAAATTACTCGATATTCATTCCCAACATCAAAATTTATTGTTGGGCACCGATGGTTTTCAACTCAGTGTGGTGGATGCATTGGCCAAAAACACGGAACTGCTGCTTGCGTATCAAAAAACATTCACAGAAGCCGGTCATCTCAAAGCGGCATTAAAAAAACAAAAAGATGCCCAAAAAAGATTGCTGGAAGAGGAATCTTTCTTGCGTTTTCAATACGATCAATTGTACCAGGCCGATCTGAAAGCAGACGAGGAAGTCGATTTGGATGCCGAATTGCAGAAACTCACACATGCAGAGGAAATTAAAACCGGCATAGGTCGGATGGTTGATTTGCTGGATCAGGAAAATGGGATCGTGAACAATCTAAAATCCACTTTGGGTTTGGCAGAAAACGTCCAAAAATACATCTCTACCTTTCATGACATTCAGGAACGATTGAAGCTTTCCTATGTTGATTTGAAGGATTTAATCAGAGATCTGGAAACAATGTTTGAAGACGTTGAAGTGAATCCAAACCGATTGAACCAGGTCACCGAAAGGCTAAATTTGTTGTACACTTTGCATCAGAAGCACAAAGTAAACAGCAATCAGGAATTGATTGAATTGCGTGAAGCCCTGAATACCAGACTTCAAATGATTGAAAATGGGGGCGAGGACACTGAAAAAATGGAAAAGGCATTGTTTGAAGCCGAACAAAACTGCCAAAATCTTGCAAACAAATTAAGCAAATCACGTCAAGCCGTGTTTTCCCTTTTGGAAACATCTTTGACAGAAATGATTTCGAATCTTGGAATGCCAAGATCCGTTTTCAAAATCAATTATACACATAAAGCGCTGGATATCAATGGACAAGATTTCATTGAATTCACCTTTTCAGCCAGTGGAAAAGGGCAGTTAAGACCCATTCAGGACATCGCATCCGGAGGTGAAATATCCCGCATCATGCTCTGTATCAAATCCATTTTGGCTGAATGTCTGTCATTACCCACCTTATTTTTCGATGAAATTGACACCGGAATTTCCGGAGAAATTGCACACAAAATGGGGCAGATTATGCGAAAAATGTCCAACAACAGACAAATCATTTGCATCACACATTTGCCGCAAATAGCTGCACTTGGTCAATATCATTTCAAAGTGATGAAAAATGACCACGCAGAAAGGACACAAACAAATGTCGTAGAATTGACTTATAAAGAAAGAATGAACGAAATAGCAGGTATGCTGAGTGGTGCAAATTTGACCGAAGCGGCCATCATCAATGCCCAACAATTATTACAAGAAAACCCATAAAAAAAATAACGTCCATGTATTATAAAAAACAACCCGTTCGAAAACCCAACGAAAACAAGTCCGAATTTATATTTGGTGTTCGTGCCGTTTTGGAAGCCATTCATGCAGGAAAAGACATGGATAAGATTCTCGTTAGAAAAGATGCAGAATCAGAGCTCATCAAAGAATTGTTAGATGCCGTCAAAGGGCTGCGCATACCCATTCAAAGGGTGCCGGTTGAAAAACTGAATCGGGTCACCATGAAAAACCACCAGGGCGTGGTTGCCTTCCTTTCTGAAGTCACCTATCAGAAATTGGAAGATTTGATCCCACAATGGTATGAAGAAGGCAAAGACCCATTCGTGGTTTTGCTGGATGGGATCACCGATGTACGCAATTTCGGTGCCATTGCCAGAACATGCGAATGTGCTGGTGTCCATGCCATTGTCATTCCCATGACGGACAGCGTTGGGGTCAATGCCGATGCAGTGAAGACCTCTGCGGGAGCACTTCATTCTTTGCCAGTATGCAAAGAAAAGTCCATTTATGACGCCATTCAATTGCTGAAGAATTCTGGTGTAAAAGTCGTTGCAGCCACCGAAAAAGCGTCTGTAAATTACGCTTCTACCAATTACGATGGTCCCATTGCCATTGTGATGGGCGCAGAAGACACAGGGATAGAAGCCTCAAACCTCAGAATTTGCGATGAATTGGTTCAAATACCCATTATGGGTAAAATCGGTTCGCTCAACGTCTCTGTTGCAGCCGGGATTTTAATCTACGAGGTATTAAAACAGAAAACCTCAAATACCAAGGAATGACAGAATCTCTGGATTTTCTAAAAGATGTTTTGCTGAACAGCATTATGATTACCGGTTTTGTGGTGGTCATCATGTTGTTCATTGAATTGTTACACGTACTGACCAGTGGAAAGTGGAGCAACTGGCTGAGCAAGAGCAGCCTTTTACAGGTTTCCGTTGCTGCGATTTTGGGCTTGATTCCCGGTTGTTTCGGTGGATTCGCCAGCGTGGGGATGTGGACACATGGTGTCATCGGGTTCGGTGCTTTGGTGGCTGCTATGATTGCATCTGTAGGCGATGAAGCCTTTGTGATGCTCGTACAAATGCCCAATACAGCCTTACTTTTGTTTGGTATCCTGTTTGTCATAGCCGTGGGCATTGGCTGTTTGATTGACCGGTTAAAAATCAAAGTATCTATTCCGGTAAAAATGGAAAAGCATTTGGTTTTGCACGATCACGAAATGCCTGCCTCCGGCGGGCTTTTTCAACACTGGAAAATCAACCTTAAAAACCTCAGCTTTTCCAGAGTCCTGTTGTTAACCGGACTAGGATTGTTTATCGTGGGCATGTTTCTGGGTGTTTTCGAACACGAACATTCTGAAAAACAGGCTTATGAAAGCCCCTTTTCAAGCATTTTTTCTGAAACCTGGTTCAATGGCATTTTTATCATTTTGGCCTCCATCCTTTTTGTTGTCTTTATTTTTGTAAACGACCACTTTCTGGAAGATCATTTCTGGAAACACGTATTGAAACAACACGTTCCAAAAATCTTTTTATGGACTTTTGGCGCATTGATCATGATTCACTTCATCGTGCATTCGGTTGAAGCAGCCAATTGGCTAAATGACAATCGATTATGGGTTTTACTCTTTGCTGTTTTGATTGGTTTCATACCAGAATCGGGTCCACATTTGGTTTTTGTCACCCTCTTTCTAAGCGGTCAGATACCATTCAGCATCTTACTGGCAAACTCCATCACCCAGGATGGACATTCCACACTGCCCTTGTTGGCTGAATCCAAAAAGGGCTTTTTAGCGGTGAAGCTCATCAATGCCTGTGTGGGGATGATTTTCGGTTTATCCGGTTATTTTTTGGGATTCTAAACACTACATAAAAATGAAAAAAGCCATTCAATCACCCAGTGCCCCGGCAGCTATCGGTCCTTACAGTCAGGGAATACAAATCGGAGACTTTGCATTCTTTTCGGGTCAAATACCCATTGTGCCATCCACTGGTCAAATAGAAGCCACAACCATTGAGGCGCAAACAGAACAATGCATCTCCAACATTCAAGCGCTGTTGGCTGAAGTTGGTTGCACGCTGAAAAATGTCATCAAAACCACTGTATTCTTATCAGATATGGATCACTTTTCCGGAATGAATGAAGTGTACAGCAAACATTTTAGTGCACCATACCCGGCCAGATCCACCGTTGCAGTGAAAGAGTTACCCAAAAAGTCATTGGTTGAAATAGAAGTCGTGGTACACCTGAGTGCCTGACAACAATTTAAGCCTCTCTTTTCACCAATAAAACGACATTTTCCACATGATGCGTATGGGGGAACAAATCAACAGGTTGAACCTTTGTGATCTCATATGCATCATTCAATAATGCCAAATCTCTGGCTTGTGTAGCCGGATTGCAACTGACGTACACAATACGCCCGGGAGCAGCATTCAGAATGGTTTTAACTACATCGGCATGCATTCCGGCTCTGGGAGGGTCGGTGATGATGACGTCTGGTTTTCCGTGGATATCCAGGAATGAGTCCGTTAGAATATCTTTCATATCTCCGGCAAAAAACATCACGTTTTCAATCTGATTGTTCTTTGCATTGACCTGAGCATCCTGAATGGCTTCAGGAACATATTCAATACCAATAACTTGTTTGGCCTGTTTGGCAACAAATTGCGCAATGGTACCCGTGCCGGTATACAAATCATACACCAGCTCATGGGGTTTCAAACCGGCAAACGCACGTACCACGCGATACAACTGATAGGCTTGGGCTGAATTTGTTTGATAAAAAGACTTTGGACCTATCTTGAATTTCAAATCCTCCATCACCTCAACGATGCAATCCTGTCCCTTGTACACGAAAATATCCTGGTCGCCAATCGTGTCGTTCGCTTTCTGATTGATGACATACATCAAGGATGTGATATTCGGGAACTTATCAGAAATCGCATCCAGTAAAAGTTTTATATTTTCCGGCTCATCTCTGTAAAACATCACCAGCACCATCCACTCACCGGTAGAGGTATTTCGAATCATCAAATTGCGCATGAAACCTTCCTGCGTTCTGAGATTGAAAAACGGAAACTGATGTACCCGACAAAAATCCCTCACAAACAATCTCAATTCATTGGAAAGGTTGTCTTGTAAATGGCAGGCTTCAATATCCAGCACTTTGTCGAACATGCCAGGTATGTGGAATCCCAAAGCATCGGGAAATTCAAATACTTGCTCCGATTGGATTTCCTCCTGGGTCAACCAACGTTTGTTGGAAAAAGTGTATTCCAGTTTGTTTCTGTATTCCCGGATCTTCTGTGATCCAAAAATCGGATATAAACCTTCTGAATCCCAATAATTTTCAGCATCCATTTGGTTTTCAGCCGTTTGCATATCCACCAAAGCAGGGAGCTTTAAATGTCCGATCCGAACCAAAGCATCGACAACCTGTTTTTGCTTGGCCAAAAGCTGTTCTTCATAATTGACATGCTGCCATTTACAACCACCACAAATGCCAAAATGCGTGCAAAACGGCTCCGTTCGCTTCTCCGATTTTTTGTGAAAACGAACAATTTTACCTTCAGCAAAACTGCTTTTTGATTTTGTTACCTGGATGTCGACAATATCGCCGGGTGCGCCGTAAGGAACAAATACTACTTTTTCACCCACTTTGGCAAGGGATTTCCCTTCAGCCGCTATATCCGTTATTTCAACGGCTTCCAATATTGGAAGTATTTTCTTTTTTCTGGTCAAAATAAATCAAATTAATTTCCGGGAAGTTGCAAAAGTACAAAAATGAACCCAAATTGCACAATCAACCTTTCATCTATTGAAAAATTAAAGGTTTATTTATTTGTTGATAGCCTTCTGATTCTTTATTTTTGTGCACCTTGAATTTTCATTATAGCACTAAACACATTTAAATCAGATGACAACAAAAAGAGTCTACACGTTCGGAAACGGCGCAGCAGAAGGAAAAGCAACCATGAAAAACCTGTTAGGAGGTAAAGGGGCCAACCTTGCTGAAATGAATCTCATCGGAGTTCCGGTTCCTCCCGGATTTACCATCACCACGGATGTGTGCAACGAATACTACCAACTGGGAAAAGACAATGTAGTAAGCTTGCTTAAATCAGAAGTCGAAGATGCCATCAAAGGAGTTGAATCACACATGAAATCCATTTTCGGAGATGTTGAAAATCCGCTTTTGGTTTCAGTCCGTTCAGGTGCCCGCGCATCCATGCCTGGCATGATGGATACCATTTTAAATTTGGGTTTAAACGACAAAGTAGTCGAAGGCATGGTTCGCAAAACCGGAAACGCCAGATTTGCATGGGATTCCTACAGAAGATTTGTACAAATGTATGGAGATGTCGTACTGGGCATGAAACCAGCCAATAAAAACGACATCGATCCGTTCGAAGAAATTATTGAAGAAGTCAAACACCAAAAAGGTGTTCAATTGGATACAGAATTGGGTGTGGACGATCTCAAGCTTTTGGTTTCTCGCTTCAAACAAGCCGTTAAAAAGCAAACCGGCAATGATTTTCCTGAAGATTCCTATGAGCAGCTATGGGGAGCCATCTGCTCCGTTTTTGACAGCTGGATGAATGATCGTGCCATTTTATACAGAAAAATGGAAGGCATCCCTGCAGAATGGGGGACAGCCGTCAATGTTCAGGCCATGGTATTCGGAAACATGGGCCAAACATCGGCAACTGGTGTTTGTTTTTCCCGTGATGCCGCTACCGGTGAAAATATTTTTGTAGGTGAATACCTGATCAATGCACAAGGTGAAGATGTTGTTGCCGGTATTCGTACCCCTCAACAAATCACCAAGGAAGGTTCACAAAGATGGGCTAAACTGGCCGGTATTTCGGAAGATGTCCGTAAAAATGAGTTCCCTTCCATGGAAGAAGCCATGCCGTCCATTTATCAGGAACTTAACGCGCTTCAAAACAAGCTTGAAAACCACTACAAAGACATGCAGGACATGGAGTTTACCGTACAGGAAGGTAAATTGTGGTTCTTGCAAACCAGAAATGGCAAACGTACGGGTTCAGCCATGGTCAAAATTGCCATGGATATGCTCAAAGAAGGTTCCATTGACGAAAAAACCGCTGTATTGCGTGTAGAACCCAATAAATTGGATGAATTGCTTCACCCGGTATTTGACAAAACGGCCATCAAAAATGCACAAGTGATTGCCAAAGGATTGGCAGCATCTCCAGGTGCTGCTTCCGGAAAAATCGTTTTCAATGCAGACGATGCCATGGAATGGGCCAAACGCGGCGAAAAAGTCATCATGGTGCGTATTGAAACATCACCCGAAGACTTGGCCGGGATGGCTGCTGCTCAGGGCATCCTCACTGCCAGAGGTGGCATGACCTCGCACGCAGCCGTTGTTGCGCGCGGTATGGGAAAATGCTGCGTTTCGGGAGCAGGTACCTTAAAAATCGATTACGCCAGCAAAACCATAGAAGTAGACAACATCACCTTGAAAGAAGGTGACTCCATTTCATTGAACGGCTCCACAGGAGACATCTATTTGGGCGCGGTTGGAACAATGGAAGCTGAATTGGATTCAGATTTTGCTGCCTTGATGAAATTGGCCGACAAATACACCCGTATGTCCGTTCGTACCAATGCAGATACACCTCACGATGCTGCTGTTGCCAGAAAATTTGGTGCTACCGGAATCGGACTTTGCCGCACAGAACACATGTTCTTTGAAGGTGAAAAAATCAAAGCCATGCGTGAAATGATTTTGTCAGAAAACGCGGAAGGCAGAAAGAAAGCATTGGAAAAGATTTTACCTTACCAAAAAGCCGACTTCAAAGGCATTCTCGAAGCCATGGCAGGAATGCCGGTGACTGTCCGCTTGCTGGATCCCCCTTTGCACGAATTTGTACCTCACGAAGAAAGAGAACAAGCCATTTTGGCTGAAAGCATGGGCATTTCATTGAAGACCATTCAACAACGTGTCAATGCTTTGCACGAAGCCAACCCCATGTTGGGACACAGAGGTTGCAGACTTGGAAACACCTATCCGGAAATCACCGAAATGCAAACCCGTGCCATCCTCAGTGCTGCCATCGAACTGAAAAAAGAAGGCATCGAGTCCTATCCTGAAATCATGGTACCCTTAACCGGTATTTTGTACGAATTTTTGGAACAAGAAAAAGTCATTCGTAAAACAGCCGAAACCCTGTTTGAAGAAACAGGCGTTCGCATTGAATACAAAGTCGGTACCATGATTGAAATTCCGCGAGCTGCCATCACTGCCGACCGCATTGCTTCAGCTGCCGAATTTTTCTCATTTGGGACCAATGACCTGACTCAAATGACATTCGGTTACAGTAGAGACGACATTGCATCATTCCTTCCTGTCTATTTGGAAAAGAAAATTCTCAAAACCGATCCGTTCCAGGTATTGGATCAGAAAGGCGTTGGACAATTGGTTCAAATGGCAGTTGAGAAGGGGAGATCCATTCGTCCTGAATTAAAATGTGGCATTTGTGGAGAACACGGAGGAGAACCTTCCTCCGTTGAATTCTGCCACAGAGTCGGATTGAACTATGTCAGCTGCTCACCATTCAGAGTGCCCATTGCACGTTTGTCCGCAGCTCAAGCAGCCTTGAGATAATTATATCAAACTTATCGGAATGCTGAAGGTGAATCTTTGATGTTTGCCTTCAGCTTTCTTGTTTTATGCGACTTCAGCCATTTTCAAAAGGCTGTTATTTAGTCGTATATTGGGTAGAATATTTGTGAAATCGCAAAAAAATAGTTAATATCGCAGATAATTTATGCTTAGAAGGTGAAAAACAACGGATTTATTGAACGACTTCAGAACAATGTCTCTTTCGACAACGAAAGGACAATGGAATTGTTGGATCTTACTGTTTCCTTGATAGCAAAGAATTTATCAAACGGAGATGCTGTATCCATCAAGGGATTTGGAACATTCGAAACCAAGAAAAAGGAAGAGCGGGTCTCCGTCAACCCTACAACGGGTAGCAGATGGATGATTCCACCCAAACGCGTTCCGGCTTTCAAACCAGGAACGAATTTAAAAGAAAAGATTAAAAATTTTTCGTTGAATGAATCATAAATTACTGCTTCAGGATTTGGTAGATCAATTGTCGGAGGCCGGAAACATTAAAAAGAAGGAAGCCGAAGAATTTCTCAGAGAACTGTTTAAAGCCTCTGAGGAAACCCTGTTTTCAGGAGAAAGCGTCAAAGTGAAAGGCCTTGGCGTTTTTAAATTGATTCAGGTCGATGCCAGAAAAAGTGTCAACGTTTCAACCGGAGAAGAGATAGAAATCAAAGCGCATTACAAGCTTGCATTTACGCCCGATCCTTCTTTGAAAGAATTGATCAACAAACCCTATGAGCATCTGGAGCCGGTAGAACTTGATACCGTCATGAAGCCGGAGACACCCATCATACGTGAAGAATCCGTTCCTCATCGCGTCAAAGAAGAAACGATACCCTCCGAAATGGATGCTCCTGTGCATTCAGAAAAAGTTCGCAAGCAAAAGTCCGTTAAAGAAGTCGCTGAAGGCAAATCTGATAAAAAGAAATTTAGCACAGAAATGCTGCTTTGGAGTATTTTCCTGTTATTATTGGCTGGCTTGGGTACCTGGTCCTGGTACAGCAATGAAGCTCAGAAAAAGGAAGATGCCATCAGAATAAAAGCATTGCAAAAAATGGATTCACTTCAGGCTTTGAACAAGCAGGATTCATCCATTCAAACCATAGGCGATAGTTTGAAAGCGATGGCAAAAGATACAACATCCATTCAGATTACGCCAAAAAAAGAAGCAAAAGCCACCGAGCAGGAAATTAAGTCAGCGACCACGAAGGAACCTGCAGCAAAAGAAGCGATTCCTTCAAGCATTACTGTCAAACCAGGACACAGACTCACAAAGCTGTCCGAAAAGTATTACGGACACAAAATATTTTGGGTTTATATCTATGAAGCCAACAAAAGCATCATCAAGAATCCGAATGTTTTGCCGGTTGGTGCGACCATCGTCATTCCAAAGGCAGATTCTAAGAAAATCAACCCCAACAACCCTGCAGCGGTTGAAGCCGCTAAAGCACTGCAATCCAAACTTTTAACAAATTGAGTGCGACAATTTTCAACTTAAGCCCTGAAACAGACTTCCAGATATTGGACCTGTTTCGGGGCTTAATGTTTTTTAACTGCTTGTAATATTGAATTCGAGCAGGGTATTTTCTATTTTTGCACTGCATTACGATTTTAAGAACTCAAATCATAACCTCTAATTACATGAGTCAAACGATAGACATTCGGGAATTAAACGCGCTGATCGAAAAAAAGAGCGCGTTTGTTGACAGCATCTGCTTCGGGATGGAAAAAGTCATTATTGGTCAAAAACATTTGGTAGAATCCTTGCTCATCGGCTTACTTTCCGATGGACACATTTTACTGGAAGGTGTACCTGGATTGGCTAAAACACTGGCAATTAAAAGCATGGCATCACTCATCGATGCACAGTACAGCCGCATTCAGTTCACACCAGACCTTTTGCCTGCTGACGTTGTGGGTACCATGATTTACAGTCAAAAAAAGGAAGAATTTTCGGTAAAAAAAGGTCCCATTTTTGCCAATTTTATTTTGGCCGATGAAATCAACCGTGCCCCGGCCAAAGTTCAGAGTGCCTTGTTGGAAGCCATGCAGGAAAGACAAGTTACCATCGGTAACAATTCATTCAAATTGGATGAACCATTTTTGGTTATGGCGACTCAAAATCCGATTGAACAGGAGGGAACCTACCCGCTTCCTGAGGCCCAGGTAGACCGTTTCATGTTAAAAGTTGTCATCGGTTACCCCAAAAAAGAGGAAGAAGTATTGATTATCAGACAAAATATCGGCGAGAAAAAAACGGAGATGCAGCCCATTTTAAAACCTGAAGACATCATGGAAGCCAGAAAGGTGGTCAGACAGGTTTATATGGACGAAAAAATCGAAAAATACATCGTGGACATCGTTTTTGCAACACGCTTTCCTTCAGAATATGGTTTGGACAAATTGAAAGATATGATTCAATTTGGCGGCTCCCCGAGAGCATCCATCAATTTGGCTTTGGCAGCAAGATCTTATGCCTTTATCAAGCGTAGGGGTTATGTCATTCCTGAAGATGTCAGAGCCGTCTGTCACGATGTGTTGCGCCACAGAATTGGTCTGAGCTATGAAGCCGAAGCCAACAATTTAACCAGCGAAGAAATTATCAGTGAAATTCTCAATGCCGTTGAAGTGCCCTAATTGATTGAAATGGAAACCAGCGAAATACTGAAGCGCGTCCGTCAAATTGAAATCAAGACCAAAGGTCTGTCGCAAAATATTTTTGCAGGACAATACCATACAGCCTTCAAAGGAAAGGGTATGGCCTTTTCTGAAGTCAGAGAATATGGTTTTGGCGATGACATTCGAAATATTGACTGGAATGTGACTGCTCGATTCAATCACCCTTACATCAAAGTCTTTGAAGAAGAGCGGGAATTGACTGTCATGCTTTTAATTGATGTTTCAGGAAGTCGGCTTTTTGGAACAAAAAACAAACACAAGCATGAAATGTTGACTGAAATTGCCGCTACACTGGCCTTTTCAGCCATACAAAACAACGATAAAATTGGTGTCATCTTTTTTTCCGACAAACTGGAGAAATTTATTCCTCCCCAGAAAGGGAAAAAGCACATTTTATACATCATCAGAGAACTTGTTGATTTTCAGCCAAAGAACACAGGAACAGACATCGGTTTTGCGTTGAAATACATGACAGGGGTCATCAAGAAAAGATGTACCGCTTTTGTGCTGTCCGATTTTATCGACAACAAGCCTTTTCAAACCGACCTGACCATCGCCAACAACAAACACGATTTGGTGGCCATTCAGGTCTATGACCAAAGAGAAACGGCATTGCCCGATGTGGGATTAATGACCATTTTAGACGCAGAAACAGGCATGAGCAGCAGCATCGACACTTCTTCGGTAAAAACCAGGGAAGCCTATCGATTGTGGTGGAAAAACCAACAAGACATGGTGCAAGATTCATTTAAAAAGAGTCGGGTGGATTTTGTTTCAGTAGCCACCGATCAGGATTATGTGAAAGCACTGATGAATCTGTTCAACCTAAGAAACTAAGAATTCCATGCGAACCCGTTTAAGTGCATATTTTCGTACCATTTCCATCAGCATCTGGATGATCGTTGGTTGTGTGCCTGCCACACAAGGACAAGTAAGCCTGAAAGCGCTGATGGACTCCAGCACCATGTTTATAGGTCAACAATCTGTTTTTCACCTCATCCTGTCGACCCCTAAAAGCAACCAGATCTCATTTCCTGTTTTGGCTGGGGATACCCTGGTCAACGGTTTGGAAATCATTCAGAAAAGCCCCATTGACACGGTTTTCACCAGCGATGGAAGAATGGAAATGACCCAGCATTTTTTGGTGACATCTTTCGATAGTGGTCTGTATTACATACCGCCCATTCCTGTGACATTTGGAACCGATACCTTTTTCAGCAATGATCTGGGTTTGAAAATTGTAACGCTCGATGTGGACACTGTAAAAAAGACCCTGTTTGATATCAAGGGCGTACAAAAACCGCCGTTTTATTTGTCTGATTACTTGACGTTGATTGTTTGCATCATAGCCTTATACGCACTTATTCTTTTGCTTATCTGGATCTATTTAAAGAGAAAATACAGGATCACACCAGACATGGTCATCGAATTGGAAAATACGCTACCACCACACATTTCCGCCATCATGGAGTTGGATAAAATCAAACAGGATAAAATTTGGAAACAGGGTAGAAACAAGGAATACTACACACAATTGAGTGAAGTTATACGCAAATATTTGTCCAGAAGATTTCAAATCAACGCACTGGAAATGACCACAGAAGAATTGCTTTCTCTGTTCAGAAAAGACAAGATTACGCAGTCCGTTTATCAAAACTTAAAGCAAATACTTCAATTGTCCGATTTGGTCAAATTTGCCAAAATTGAACCACTTGAAAGCGATCATGAATTGAGTATGATGAATTCTTATTTGTTCGTAAACCAAACCAAACAGGAAGAAGTAAAATCGATAGAGGAGCAAAAAGATGAAATGATAAACAACGATTTAAATTCGGAAGGGGTGGGAGAAAAAACCACCGATGTATCTGAAGAAATGTCCAAATACATGCCCAAATGACACTCTTGAATCCATATTACCTGTTGTTACTTATTCTGATCATACCGGCCACTGTCTGGTATGTACTCAAAAGAAAGAAACGCTTTGCAACCATGCAGGTTTCCAATTCATTTGCTTTTGAACATCTGAAGAAATCCTGGAAACAAAAATTTGAACATGTACCATTTATTCTGAGAATGGCAGCTTTTGTGATGATGGTCATCATTCTTAGCAGACCCCAATCCAGCAACAAACTGCAAAATATCACAACAGAAGGCATTGACATTGTCATCGCTTTGGACATTTCCAGCAGTATGCTGGCCGAAGATTTGAAACCCAACAGATTGGAAGCTGCCAAAAAAGTGGCCTCGAATTTTATTTCAGGACGCCCAAATGATCATATTGGTTTGGTTGTATTCTCCGGAGAAAGTTTCACCCAATGTCCTTTAACCACCGATCACACCGTCTTGTTAAACCTGTTCGGAAGTTTAAAAAGTGGCATCATTGAAGACGGTACTGCCATCGGACTTGGTTTGGCCAACGCTGTGAACAGACTCAAAGATTCAAAAGCGAAATCCAAAGTCATCATTTTGTTGACCGACGGATCCAACAACATGGGGGATATTGACCCCATTACGGCTGCAGATTTGGCCAAAACATTCGGAATCCGGGTGTACACCATCGGGGTAGGCAGAAAAGGCACAGCACCCTATCCTTTCCAAACAGCCTATGGCGTTCAGTATCAAAACATTGAAGTTGAAATCGATGAACCTCCGTTGAGACAAATTGCTCAAAACACAGGTGGTTCTTACTATCGGGCCACCAGCAACAGCAGTTTGAAAAACATTTATAGCCAAATTGATCAACTAGAAAAAACGAAAATGAGGGTACACGAATACAACAAGAAATCAGAAGAATTCCACCTCTTCGCATTGCTTGCAGTCGTGTTTCTGTTATTAGAAATCATTTTAAGAAATACCCTTTTAAAAAGATTGCCCTAAAAAGAAAGCCATGTTTAGATTTGCCAACCCAGAATATTTATACGTATTGACAGCGATTCCTTTGTTGATTGTTGTTTTCTACGTGACCAATGCCATCAAAAGAAAAAAATTGAAGTCATTCGGAGATCCTGCTCTGTTGCAAGAACTCATGCCCGATGTTTCTAGACGAAGAATGGGATTAAAGTTTTGGCTTCAAACAGGAGCATTGACCATGTGTATCATTGCTTTATGCGGGCCACAATTCGGATCCAAACTCGAAAAATCCACACGTCAGGGAGCGGAGTTGATGATCGCTTTGGATGTATCCAATTCCATGCTGGCCGAAGACATTCAACCAAACCGACTGACCAAAGCCAAACAAATTTTATCCAAACTTGTAGACAAACTTCAGGATGATAAGATCGGTCTGATTGTTTTTGCGGGTGAAGCCTACACGCAATTGCCCATTACTTCTGATTATGTTTCTGCCAAAGTCTTTATGAATACCCTTTCGCCTGAATTGATTCCTACACAGGGCACGGCCATTGGTTCAGCCATTCAATTGTGTATGAATTCATTCCCTCCAAAAGGAAAAGCTGAAAGAGCCATCATCATCATTACCGATGGGGAAAATTTTGAAGGAGATGCTATTGGAACTGCCAAAGATGCATTGAAAGAAGGCATCAAAACCCATGTTGTTGGTATAGGAATGGAGCAGGGGAGTCCCATTCCATTTCCAAATTCGAGTGATTTCAGGAAAGACAAAGAAGGAAATGTGGTCATCACCAAACTCAATGAAAAAATGTGCCAGGATATAGCTTCTGCTGGGGGAGGTCTGTATATTCATGCAGACAATTCCAATTCAGCATTAAAAGCACTTGAAAATCAATTAGATAAAATGACCAGAGTCGATTTAAATTCGACCGTCTACAGCGAATATGATGAGCAATTCAGTGGTTTTGTCTGGTTTGCACTCATCCTGTTATTGTTGGATTTTATCCTCTTGGAGCGAAAAAACAAACGCTTCAAACATGTTCGATTGTTTTAAGAAAAAGAAAATGAAAAAAATAATTCTATTGGTCGCACTCTGTTTCTTTGGATACGCTGCTTTTGCTCAAAAGGCTGAAAGAAGCAATATCAGGAAAGGAAATCGTTTGTACGAAAAAGAAAAATATACGGAAGCCGAGATTAAATACAGGAAAGCATTGAGTATCAATGCCAATTCGCCGGAAGCGGCTTATAACCTTGGAAATGCTCTGTTTAAACAAAAGAAAGCTGAAGAATCGCTGCAGCAGTATACCCTTTCATTGAACAAACAAAACGACCCGCTGAAAAAATCACAGATTTTCCACAACATCGGCAATCTGATGATGGCTGCTCAAACGTACGACAAAGCTGTAGAGGCCTATAAAATGTCTTTGAGGTTAAATCCTTCAGACAATGAAACGCGCTACAATCTGGCCTTGGCACAAGCTTTGTTGAAGAAGAATCCTCCAAAAAAGGATGATAAAAAGCAAGATCAGCAAAAGGATCAGAATCAGGATCAACAGCAGCAACAACAACAGCAACAACAAGAACAAGAGAAAAAGAACCAACAAAAGAAAGAACAGGAGCAACAACAGCAACAAGAGCAAGTTTCAAAAGAAAAAGCCCAACAACTGCTGGATGCCTTGAGCCAGGATGAAAAAGACACGCAAGAGAAGGTAAAAAGGCTTCAAATGCAACAAAATAAAGCTCGTAAAACCGACAAAGATTGGTAAGTAACGTTAACAGGTGAAAAAGCAAATGAAAAATTACATTTTACTGACATGCCTTTTACTGATTGGAAGCATTGGAAACCAACTACAAGCGGCCGATGCTCCGACTTTAAATGCCGAGGCACCAAAACAAGTAGTCATTGGACAAAACTTCCGTTTGGTGTATACCTCGAACGAAGAAGTGGACGAACTCAGGATACCCGAACTTAGCAGTTTTTTTGACATATTGTACGGACCTTCGACCACGATGAGCAGTTCGACCACCATTCGAAACGGAAAATATGAATCTGTCACAGAATTTGGTGTGACCTACATCCTGCAACCCAAGAAAGTAGGAACGTTTACCATTCCGGCGGCCAGTGGAAGCGTAGGAAATAAAGCGGTAAGAAGCAACACCCTTTCCATCACCGTTTTGCCCTCTGACAAACAACCGGCAGCAAACAATTCGACCAACCGATCCCCTGAAAAAACCACCAACAACAATCAAGTCTCCAATGAGCAAATTTTCATTCGTGCCATTCCTTCAAAAACAAAAGTCAAAGAACAAGAAGGATTGCTCGTCACCTATAAACTTTACACCAGAGTTGACATTAGCAGCATGCAAAACCCAAAGTTCCCTGAATTTCAAGGCTTTATGGCACAGGAGGTACCAAGGCCTAACAATCCGCAATGGGAAATGGAAAATTACAATGGACTCAATTACAATACAGCCATTATCAGGCAAACTGTGCTTTATCCACAAAAAACCGGTCAATTAAACATAGACAAAGGCTCTTTTGACTTTGTAATACAAGTACGCAATCAAACCAAATCCAGAAGCATTTTCGATGATTTTTTTGACAATTATTCAGAAGTCAAAAAAACGATCTACTGCAACAGCATCCATATTCAGGTATCTCCCTTACCTGCAGGAAAACCAGCGAACTTCTCAGGAGTTGTGGGACAATTGGCCATGACATCCAAAATCAGTTCGAACAAGATCAAGGCCAATGAAGCAGTTACAATTCAGTTGAAAATAAGTGGCAATGGCAATATGAAGATGATTCCAACCCCGGAATTAACCTTTCCTGCCGATTTTGAAGCCTATGACCCCAAAATCAACAATGCATTCAAGGTTTCAGCTTCTGGACAATCCGGTACAAAAACCATTGAATACCTCGTCATACCAAGATTTCCGGGAACGTTCGAAATACCGTCCGTTTCCATTGGATATTTTGACACGAAATCAAACACATACAAAGTTTTATCAACACCTGTCTTTAAGTTGGAAGTCGGAAAGGGTAGTGGGTCTTCGGGCAGCAGTAATTCCAGTTTTGTAAATCAGGAGCAATTAAAAATGGTCGGATCTGACATTCGTTATCTCAAAAAAATAACACACATAGACCGGGCTTCCAACATGATTTTTGGTTCAGTGATCTACTGGCTATCATTCATCATTCCGCTTCTATTGGTTTTCATCATACTGATAATCAACAGAAAGAAGCTCAAAGAAAACGCCGATATTGCTAAAGTACGGAATAGAAAGGCCAATAGGGTAGCCGTCAAACGTTTAAAATCGGCACATCTATTTATGCAGCAAAACAACCAGGAAGCATTTTATGAAGAGATTTTAAAGGCACTATGGGGATACACCAGTGATAAATTGGACATACCCAATTCGCTTTTGAATAAAGAAAACATAGAATCTCAATTGACCAGTGCCAAAGTTTCTCAGGACATCAGAAATGCCTATATGGAAATTCTGGACAGTTGCGAATTTGCCAGATTTGCACCTGGTGATCCGATGGAAAACATGGATCATCTGTACGAGAAAACCGTTGATGTCATCAACAAAATGGAAAGTACATTAAAACGTTGAAATTATGCGTCATATAAAACTCATTTTCTGCTTTCTCTTATTCAATCAGTTGGTTGTTTCCCATGCATGGGGTGAAAATGCCTCCAATCAGATGGAATCACCTGCCAGTGATACGATTGTTCAGATGTATACCTCTGAAACAACAGAATCCTTGTTGGACAAGGCAGCATCGGCTTACGCGGCCAGAAAGTACG